>JAEYTQ010000395.1 GCA_023433965.1 Pseudomonadota bacterium
AGGCGGAAGATGTTATCCAGAATCTTGGCGTTGTTCGGCTCCTGCTCGAACTTCACCAGCTGATTGTCCACGGTGTCCAGGCTCTCGCTGGTCTCCGTCAGAAACTCCCGCAACAGATCATCCATGAAAACAGGCCTTCATACAGGAAGGGCGCGCACGAGGCGTGATGCGCCATTTCGGAATGGTGCCAGCTTCACCGCAAAGCGTTTAATATTGGTTGAGTATGTGCAAAAGAACGGAACCAACAAAGAGATAAGGCGCTCCGGACAAGCCGAAGCGCCTCGTAAAGGATCGGTTAAGAAGTCGGGCGCGACGCGCCGTTTACGAAGCGGTAACGATGATGGCTTCGCCTTCCGGCTTGAGCGTCACCGTGAGCCCGCAGGCCTGCGCCAGTAGCCGCGTATAATAAGGCTGGATCGCGTGCGCATCCGCCGCAGGACCGCGCTCGCCGCTCAGGAGCTCGGAGATGTTTTGCGGCAGGCGCGCATTGTGCCCGGTCGCGGTGATGCGAAAGCTCATCGTCTCACCCTCGCCGATCGGATCGATCGTCAGCATGCCGCCGCGCGGGATCGTATGCTGAGCGACGACAAGCATGTTGAGCAGCAGCTTGACGCGATTCTTCGGCAACAGCAGCCGCGGCAGATTCCAGGTGATGGAGCACTTGCCGTCTTCGATGTGGCCTTTCGCCATGGTCTGGGCGTCGCCGAGATCGATCTGAGCGCCCGAGGAGCCGGCGGCGCCGAAGGCAAGACGGCAGAACTGGAGCCGGGCGGAAGCGGTCTTGGCGCTCTTGCGGATCAGGTCGAGCGCGAACTCGCGGTCTTCGGGCTTGGGATCGTCGTCGAGCACTTCGAGCCCGTTGACGATGGCGCCAACCGGGCTGATGAGATCGTGGCAGACCCGCGAGCACAGCAGCGCGGCAAGTTCGAGCATGTCGGGAGCAGTGGTAGTCGCGGGCGACGAGGCGTCAGACATCTAAAGGGGTCCTGGAGGGTTCCTGGAATTGCACGGCGCTGGACGCCGCGAATCACGCATGCTTGACGGATGCCGCGACTTCTAACATTCGCAAGCCCGGGGCAGCTAGCTTGCGATCGGATCGAAGCGGCCATAGGGCCCAGGCGAATCAACCGGGGCGAATCGGTCGAGGAGGAACGAAATTGCCGATGAATGAGGCATCCAGGTGAAGCGGATCATCGACGGGGCAGCCGCAGCCGGCCTGATCGAGCCGCTGACCGCGCTGGTCGTGAAGGCGGGCGAAGCGATCCTTGCCGTCAACCGCGCCGCCATGCGGGTCGAGGGCAAACAGGACGGCTCGCCGGTAACCGAGGCCGACCTCGCCGCCGACCGCATCATCGCCGACGGCCTCGCCCAGCTCGCGGGCGACGTGCCGACGTTGTCGGAGGAGCGGGCGCAGCTCGCCTCCCCGCCGTTCCAGGGCAGCTTCTTCCTGATCGATCCGCTCGACGGGACCAAGGAATTCGTCGCCGGCCGCGACGAGTTCACCGTCAATCTGGCCCTCGTGACGTCAGGCGTGCCGCTGCTCGGCATCGTCAGCGCGCCCGCGCTCGGGCTGCTCTGGCGCGGCATCGTCGGCCGCGGTGCCGAGCGCTTGACGTTCGACGGCGCGGCCATCACGACCGCCGAGCCGATCCGCACCCGCAAACTGCCGACGCGGGGCGAGCCCTGGGTCGCGGCGGTGAGCCGCTCGCATGGCGATGCCAGGAGCGAGGCGTTCATCGACAGCAGGCCGGGCGCCGTGAGGATGACCTGTGGCTCGGCGGTGAAATTCGGCCGGATCGCGGAAGGCAGCGCCGACATCTATCCCCGCTTCGGACCGACCTCGGAATGGGACGTCGGGGCCGGCTGCGCGGTCGTGACCGCGGCCGGCGGCAAGGTGACCGACGGCAAGGGCGGCGAGCTCCGCTTCGGCCAGCGCAGCGGCACCGGTTTCATCATTCCGGAGTTCATCGCCTGGGGCGACGCTCAGGCGGCAGGCTGCGCCTGATCGGGCACCTTACTGGCCGAGCTTGTCCTGCAAGGCGGGCCAGCGCTTGCCCACCTCATAGAGAATGCGGTCTGGATTGGCGACGAAAGCGTCGCGAGTGGCTTCCCGGTTGAACAGATAGAGCCGCTGCGCCACGATCGCGAAGAAATGGGGATTTCCTGCGACGGTGACGCCGCGGGCAATATCGGCCGGATCGTAGCCGCCGTATTGCGGCCCATAGATCTCGGGATGGGCCAGGAAAGACGCGCGGTTGCCCTCGTTGCGGAACCGCCAGACCGCACCCCAGAGATTGGCCTCGAACTCCGCCGTTCCCTGCAGGGCCTCGCCATCGACGAAATAGGCGACGGGGTCGAACCCCTCGATGGCAACGCCACTGAAGCGGTTGACGACGACCCGCTCGGTGGTCGCGGCCTCCGCCGGCTCCCGCGCGCCGATGAGCCCTATGCCCGACAGCAGGCAGACCAGGAGGCCGATCAAGGCGATTCCGGGGCGCAAAGGGCTATCTTCCTGCCGTTGTGCCGTCATAGTTGCTGCGGATAACATCCGAGTCGAGGGGACATCCGGCGAAACCTAGAGCCGTGCCTGTTGGCGTCAGGTTAAGGAAGCAGCCGGATTCGGTACCAGGGGTTCTTTATGACTTTCGCATCACGCCTTGCTGCGCTCGCGCTTGCCGGGATGGTCGGCTGGATCGTGCCGGCCGCGGCCCAGACGGCCCCGCCGCCCGACCTGCCGCCGCCGCAGCGGACCCCGACGCCGAGCACCTATGGGCCGGACGAGCTCGTCACGGCCGGCCACCGCTTCTTCGGCAACGTCTCGCGCGGGCTCGCCTCGATCATCGAGAAGGCGGTCAGCCAATGGGGCCTGCCCAACGGCTACATCCTGGGTGAGGAAGGCTCCGGCGCCTTCGTCGCCG
>JAEYTQ010000407.1 GCA_023433965.1 Pseudomonadota bacterium
AACGGTGCTCAATGCCATGATGCGAGACAGGAAACCCTATCTGAACGCAAAGCCGACATAACAGTTGCCGGCTCTGCGCAGCAGCGTTTCACCCTGCAGCGCGTCCGGGACATGAGAGCCTGCCTTACCGGAACATCTCCGCCGAGCGGCCGACGTTGGCCGGCGGACGCGGGACCCCGGGATTGGGAGTCGGATTGCGCGGCCCGGGCGCGGGCGCCAATTGACGCGGCGGCGGTGGCTGTGGCGAGCCGAAGCCGAAGAAATCGCCGAATGACGGGCTTGTCTGGACCGGCTGCTGCGGCGGGGGCGGCGGCTTCTTCGGCGCGAGCTTTGGCGGTGCGATTGCGGCGGCTGCTCCCGGTGTGGCCGGCGCCGCGCCGCCGTCCGGCGTCGTCGCGGCCATCGGGGCATCGCCCTTGGCCTGCTCGCGGCCGACTTCCCGGCGCGGCCAGACATAATCGTCGGCGCGGCCGGCCGGAGCTGCCAGCGGCTCGCCCTTCACCATCGCCCGCGCCGCGAGCGCATCGACGGCGGCGGGACGCGAGCCCGGCCCGCCCAGCAGTTGATCGGTCGAAATCGAGGCTGCAACCAGCGGCACGATCGGCCCGGCCAACGGCCGCGGCGCGGGCTTGCCCGGCTCGGCGCTGGTGTCGGGTGTCGCAGGCTCGCTCGGCAGCGCGATCGGTCCGGAGCGTCCTGCGAGCACACGCGTGATCTCGCGTTCGACATAGTGCGCGAGCTTGCGCGCGCCGGCCTTGGTGAAATAAACGCCGTCGGAACTGCGGAGCTGACGGATCTGGCCTTCGAAATCGGGGCCCTTCTGCAGGAAGCGGCCGCCTTCGTCGACGAAACCGTCCCACACGTCGACATAGGTGATGCCGGCCTTGGCCGCGCCCTCGCGATACAGCGAATCCAGGAACAGCGTGTCCGCGGTGCCCTTGGGTCCGCGCACCGCGGGAAGGCCGACCCACAGCACCGGAACGCCCTTCGATTTGAGGATGTTGGCGAGCTCCTCGATCTTCTTGCCGTAGAGCTCGATCCAGCGCTCGTCACGGAATTCGTAGAGGCCGTTCGGGTTGCGCGCGGTCTTCTCCGGCGCGGCCGCAGGCGTATCCGCGTTGTCGGCGTCGTCCTGCGGCAGGTCGGCATCGGCAGGCTTGTCGTCAGGCTTGGCATCATGCTTGGCGGCGGTGTCGCCGGGCTTGGCTTCGCCCGGCTTTGCCGGCGGCTTGGTGCGCGCCCCCTTGTCGTTCTTCTTGTCCTTGTCCTTGTCCTTCTCCACCGCCGCCTTGTCGACGACGGGCTCGCGGATCGCGGTACGGTCGTTGAGGCCGAGCATGACGACGATCACGTCGGGCCTCTCGGTCTCGAGAATGCCCCTGGCCGCCGCCGCCCAGTCCGCGGGCTCACCCCTGGGCTGATATTTGATCAGGCCGGACGTGGTTCTGTGCTTGCGGATCACGCCCATGTCGGGCTGCTCGGCGTAGGCGTCTTCGAGGCCGTAAGCGAGCCAGTCGGCCATGGCGTCGCCGATCACCAGGACGTTCTTCTCGGGGATTGTGTCGCGCTTGGCTGGTGCAGGGGCACGCGAAAAATCCTGGCGTGGCGCCTGCGGCGGCGGTTGCTGGAATGGCGCGAAGAAGTCGCCACCGAACCAGCCGCCGCCACCTCCGCCACCCCGTGGCGGCGGCGGGGCCGAACGCGGCGGCGGGCCGCCGAAGCCGGGGAAGTTGAAGAACTGCGCCGAGGCGGGGGCTGCGACCGATACCAGGATGGCAAGGGCCGTCCCCAGCGCGATCAACGGGCCGGTCTCGGTCAGCGCCTTGAACAGGGACTTCTTCGACATGCGATCTCGGGCACGCGCAATGGGGACTGGAAGTGTCTCGGTATAATAGCGGAATCAGGCGCCAACCGGGCAGATTCTCTCGCAGATTCTTTGGCCATACACCGGGGAACAGCCGCTCCCGTCAAGGCCATCCGGCGAAATCCCCGTTCAGGGTTACTTTCGAGCCGATTTTACCGCCCGCGCAGCCGGTCCAGCATGTCGGAGGTGGCAAATCCGTCCGCAGGTGCCCCGATGGAGGCCTGGAAGTGGCGCAGCGCCTCGCGGGTCTGGCCGCCGAACTGGCCGTCCGGGGTGCCCTTGTAGAAGCCGCGCTGGGCCAGCAGCTGCTGCAGCTCCAGCCGCTCGGTCCGCGACAGCTCGCGCTCCTGGCGCGGCCAGGATTGCACGAAGGGTTGTCCGCCCCGAAGACGATCGGCGAAATGGCCGATCGCCAGCGCATAGGCTTCGGCCGGGTTGTATTTCATGATGACGCGGTAGTTCTGCAGCATCAGAAAGCCCGGTCCCTGCGCGCCGGCCGGCGCGAGCAGATAGGCTTTCTCCGTCGGGCGCGGGAAGGGCTGCCCCGTGGCTCGCTTGAGCCCGAGCTTCTCCCATTGCGCGATCGGCATGGCCTTGGCGCGGTCCGCCAGCATGTAGTTGAAGCCTTGCGGCACCACGACCTCGTAGCCCCAGGTCTGGCCCGGCTGCCAGCCGTCCTTTTTCAGGTTGTTGGCGGTCGAGGCAATCAGGTCGGTCGGATTGTCGACGACGTCACGCCGGCCATCGCCATCACCGTCCACCGCGAAGCGCTTGAACGCGGTCGGCATGAACTGGGTGGGGCCGAACGCGCCGGCCCATGAGCCGCGCAGCTGCTCCGGACGCAGGTCGCCGCGGTTGAGGATCTCCAGCGCTGAGAGGAACTCGTCCTTGAAATAGGCTTGGCGGCGGCCGATGCAGGCGAGCGTGGCGGTCGATTGCAGCACGCTGCGATCGCCCATCTGCGTCGAGTAATTGGATTCGATGCCCCAGATCGAGGCGATGATGTAGCGGTCGACGCCGGTGGCGCTTTCGGTCGCGTCGAACTGCGCCTTGTATTGGGCGAGCACCTCGCGGCCCTTGGCGAGGCGGTTGTCGTTCACCAGGATGTCGAGATAGGCCCAGATCGACTTGGTGAACTCGGGCTGCGAGTCCATCAGGTCCATGATGCGCAAATCGGGGGAGAGCCCCGCCGTGAAGCGCTGGAAGTTCTCCTGCGTGATGCCGCGCCGTGCGGCATCGGGCCACATCGCGGCAACGCAATTGTTGAAATTGCCGGCGGCCTCACGGATCGCGGCAGCCGTCATCAGAGGGTGACCGGAGGCGCCGTCCTCGCCGGTCCAGGGCAACGCTCCCGTCGGCGCACCGCTCGGGCCGGGCGACGGCTGTGCGGGGGCCGGGTTCGATCCGGAGAAGATGCCGCCGAACAGGTTGGAGAGGCCGTTCTGCGCCTGGGCCTGCGCGCCGGCCGGCAGCAGCAAGGCGGCCGCAACCACCGCTCCGCCAGCCCGTCTTGCCAATCCTGCCATCGATTGCATCCTGTCCACCCGTCGGCCCTGAAATAATCCGCCACAGGAGGCCCGGTTAGCGTTGCCAATAGCTTAACAAAGGTGAAATTTTGGTGGCGGGCTTTTTCTTAACTCTGTCGGAACGAGGCCCCACATCCGCCTTTGTTGGCGGCTGCATACACGCTAGCAAGAATGCCATTGCTCCAGTCTCATCTGCCCCCAAGGTATTCGATCGATCCCATGAAAATTCGCAAAGCCGTATTCCCCGTCGCCGGCCTCGGCACCCGCGTCCTGCCCGCCACCAAGGCGATGCCGAAGGAAATGCTGACCATCGTCGACAAGCCGCTGATCCAGTACGTCTATGATGAAGCCAGAGAAGCCGGCATCGAGCACTTCATCTTCGTCACCGGCCGCAACAAGAACGTCATCGAGGATCATTTCGACCGGATGTTCGAGCTCGACACCACGCTGGCCGCGCGCGGCAAGAAGGCCGAGCAGGACATCCTGGCGCAGAACCAGCCCGAAGCCGGCGCCGTCAGCTTCACGCGCCAGCAGGCGCCGCTCGGCCTCGGCCACGCCGTTTGGTGCGCGCGCGACATCGTCGGCAACGAGCCGTTCGCAGTGGTGCTGCCGGACGAGCTCGTGCTCAACACGCCCGGCTGCCTGAAGCAGATGATCGAGACGGCATCCTCACTCGGCGAGAAATCAAACCTGATCGCGGTCGAGGCGGTGCCCGATCACCTGACCCACCAATACGGCATCTGCGGCGTCGGCAAGCGCAACGGCAAGATGTTCGAGGTTGACGGCATGGTCGAGAAGCCGCCCAAGGGCACCGCGCCCTCCAACCTCTCGATCACCGGCCGCTACATCCTCCAGCCGGAGATCTTCAAGATCCTGGAGACCCAGGAGCGCGGCGCCGGCGGCGAGATCCAGCTCACCGACGCCATGATCGGCCTTGCCAAGTCGCAGAAATTCTACGGCGTCGAGTTCGAAGGCGAGCGCCATGATTGCGGCTCCAAGCCCGGCTTCCTGCGCGCCAACATCGCCTACGGCATGAAGCGGCCCGAGCTGCGCGATGGCTTGATAGCGGAAATGAAGAAGTATCTGGGGCAGTGACATCGAAGGCGAAGGCCTTCGATGTCATTCCGGGATGGTCCGAAGGACCAGACCTCAGATGCGCAATTGCGCATCGGGGGATCTCGCGGTTCTCAGGTGCGCAATTGCGCACTATAGTTCGATGCTTCGCATCGCCCCGGAACGACAGTGTAAATCACGCCACCAGCGACAGCTTCGACAGGCTCGCAACCACGGACTGGTTGCGCCCGCCCGCCTTCGCTGCATAGAGCGCCTTGTCCGCGGCGGCGACCAGGACGGGCCAGTCCATGCCGGCGGCGGGAACGAGGCTGGCGATGCCGCAGGAGACCGTCGACATCGCCTGATCGTCGGACCAGCCCTGCACCTTGGTGCGGATCGCCTCGGCGACCTTGAAGGCGTCGGTGGCCGCCGTGTTCGGCAGCAGCACGGCGAATTCCTCGCCGCCGTAGCGCGCGGCGCAATCGCCGGCCCGGCTCACCGAATCGGAAATGCAGATGGCGACGCCGACCAGAACCTGGTCTCCGGCCTGGTGGCCGAACGTGTCGTTGTAGGCCTTGAAGTGATCGGCATCGATCATGAGCAGCGCGATCGGCGCCTTCTGGCGCATGGCGCGCCGCCATTCAACGTCGATGACGGAATCGAACTTGCGGCGGTTCTTCAGGCCCGTGAGCGCATCCGTCGTCGCCATCTCCTCGAGCTTGCGCTCGGCCTCGGCACGCCGGCCGATCTCGCGCGCGAGCACGAGCGTCGAGGCCAGCATGAACACGATCAGTGCCAGGACCACGGCGCCGATACGATAGGCTTCCCGCTGCCAAAGCTCGAACACGGCGGCCAGGGGTTTGCCTGCCACCACGAACATCGGACCGGAGCCGGTGCTGCGCACGTAAAGGCGCGGCGTCGAGTCCACCGGGCCTTTGCCGGCGTAGGATCCGCCGATCCGAAGATTATCGGCCTTCCAGGTCTGGCGGTCGTTCAGGTTCTTGCCGATGACGTCGAGGTCGAATGGTCGCCGCATCATGATGGTGCGGTCGCGCTTGAGCACGGTGATGGTGTCTTGAGGATCGAGGTTGAGCCGATCGAACAGTTCGTGGAAATAGCTGAAGCGGATCGAGCCGGCGACGATACCCATGAAGCCACCGTCCGCGTCGCTCACTCGTCGGCTCAGCACGATCGAATAGGCGCCGCGGAACAGCATGGGACGGCTGATGAAGAGGCCGGCGCCCGGGTTGTCGCGATGCACCTTGAAGTAATCCTCCTCGCTTCGGTCATCCGGCAGGGGATCGAGTGTGGAGGCGTCGATGGTCAGCCGGCCCTCCGCATCGAACACCTGGATGGCGCCGAAATGCTTGGCGGTGGTGGCGTGGTCGAACAGGATCAGCTGACGGATCGGCTTCGAGACTGTCGCGAGCTCGGGCAACAGTAGGTTGCTGGCGACCGCCTTCAGCGACAGGTCGTAGATCTCGACGTTGCGGCTGACGTCGGAATCGATGGTGGTCGCGAGGTTCTCCAGCGTCTGGCGGGCGAGCGCCTCCTCGCCGCGGCGCATGTCGAGCATGACGTTGACGCAAATGGCGGAAAAGCCGATCACCGTCACCACGGACGAGATGATCAGCAGTTTCGCCGACACCCGCCACGGCCGTTGGGCCGTTGTCTCGTGCCATCCAGACAGCATCGTTTCGCTCCCGATACCAGTGGATGCGCCCGAAAGCTTGAGTAGTGTTTAAGGCGGGACGGCGCGCCGCCAATGAGTTAAGAATCGGTTTATGCGGCTGACGATTTTAGGCAGGCCTGATCTTCGGGCGGCGATGAGAGGACGGTTGTGAACGATTACGACGCCTTGCGCGATTATCTGATGCGGCAGAAGCAGGAGGAGCTCGTGCTGAGCTTCGAGCAGATCGAAGAGATCATCGGCGCGGCGCTGCCGCGCGCAGCGCATCGTGCCTCCTGGTGGGACAGCCTGCGCAGCCCCGACATCCAGATGCCGCAGCGCGAAGCCTGCCTCGCCGCAGGCTTTGTCGCGACGCGGATGCCTGATGGTACGAGCGTGCGGTTCAGGAAGCAGAAGTCGAGGCGGTGATTTCGCCCCGCACGATCCTGCGTTGGCTGAGGGGAATCCTCGGCGCCGCGCTGATCGGCCTGGGAGGGCTGTTCGCGCTCGCCTTCGAAGCCCGCTACTGGCGTTGGCGCGACTGCTTCAACGAACTCGGCCGCTGCTACGATCCGGTCTCGCAGGATGTGTATTTGGAGCAGGCGGGGTTGGTGTGGGGCGGTCTTGCCGTAGCCTCGTTGCTGATGGGCGTTTGTTTGGTCGTAGGGCTTCGGCACGAGCCACTATAGTAGAATGGACGAAGCGAAGCGCGCCCACCACCTGTCCGATCATGACGAATAGTGGGCACGACGCTTTGCGCCTTTGCTCACCCTGTACCTACGATTACGGGGTCGTGGAGGGACGAGCGATCAGCTCGCCGCTTCCAGCCGCACTTCGGTCAGCAGGCGCATTGCCGCGTCGGCGTCCATCGGCTCGCCGAAGGCGAAGCCTTGCGCGTATTCGCAGCCCATCTGATAGAGCTCGACCGCGTCGGAATCGGTCTCGGCGCCTTCGGCCACCACGTCCATGCCGAGGTCGTGCGCGAGCGCGATGATCGACTTCAGGATCACGGGGCGCGTGCCGCGGCTGGTGGTGCGCACGAACGACTGGTCGATCTTGATGGTGTCGAACGGGAAGCGCTGCAGGTAGGCGAGCGACGAGTGGCCGGTGCCGAAATCGTCGAGCGACAGCCCGGTGCCGAGCTCGCGGATCCGCGTCAGCATTTGCGCCGCGTGCTCCGGATTCTCCATCACCAGCGACTCCGTCAGCTCCAGCTTCAGCGTGCCGCGCGCCACCGAGGAGCGCGACAGCACCGTGCGGATGTCGTGGATCAGGTCGTGGCGCAGCAATTGCCGTGACGAGACGTTGACCGACGCGAAGATCGGCTCGCGCGAGCGCATCGCGCGCTGCCACACCGAGAGCTGCTTGGCGGTCTGGTCGAGCACGAACATGCCGAGGTCGACGATCAGGCCGGTCTCTTCGGCGATGGTGATGAACTCCGACGGCGCCATGCGGCCGAGCTTGGGGTGATCCCAGCGCGCCAGGGCCTCGAAGCCGGCGATCGAGCGATCCTCCAGCCGCACGATCGGCTGGTACAGGATGGTGATCTCCTGCCGCTCGATGGCGCGGCGCAGTTCGCTCTCCAGCGTCAGGCGATCGGTCTTCCGCGCCCGCATCGCCGGCTTGTAGACGTCGATGCGGTCGCCGCCGATGCGCTTGGAGTGATACATCGCCAGCGCGGCGTCCTTGATGATCTCGTCAGTGAGCTGAACTTGCGGGTCCGACAGCGCAAGGCCGATCG
>JAEYTQ010000411.1 GCA_023433965.1 Pseudomonadota bacterium
CGCTCTGAGAGATGAACGAAGTATTGGTGGTGCCGAATTGCAGCACGCTGGCCGAGTTGCCGGCCCGGGCATCGACGGAGGCGAGCGCGCCGAGCGCCGCGACCGCCGCAACGAGATGGCTGATCCGCATATCATGTTCTCCGCGAGAATGAGCGGGCGATCGCAAACGCTCGATCGGCCCGGGCACTTGTCGAGAATGGCCCGGACACATCGACCTGGATGCGTCCGGCCAAACGAACCGGGCTCAGTGCGCCGTCTGCGTGACGGTGCTGCCGTTGATGCCGAACACGCTGAGCTGGCCGACGCCGGCGGCGTTGTTCTGCAGTGCCGCAGGCCCGAACGAATCCTGGGTAATCGAGCTGCCGTTGTTGCCGAACGCCACCTGGCCCGTGGTCGCCGAGTTCTGCACGCCGATCTGGGTCACCGTGCTGCCGTTGTTGAGCGAGGTCGCGCTGGTTCCCTGCATCGTGCTTGCACTGTTCACGATGCCGAGCTGGCTGGTCGAAGACGTCGAGTTGGTGAGGCCGTTCTGCGTGACGCTCGAGCCGTTCACGACACCGACCTGCACGGTGGTCGAGGTGTTGGCGGCCTGCGCGGCGGAGGACAGGGCGATCACGGCAACGGAAGCAAGAAACAATTTGCGCATGGAAAATCCCTTTCTGGCGAAGTTGACTGAGTGGTTTCGGATGCCTTCCTGGAAGCGGCCGACATCGTAGGGACGACTCTGAACCGATCCTGGCCTGCGCGACAGACTGCAGTTCATGCTAGTCGCTACGGACTAGACGCTGCGTATCGTCTCCGCGTCCCGTCCCATGCTGTCGATGAGCCGCACCACCTCGATCGGCGTCCGCAGCTCCAGCTTTCGCATCATCCTGGCGCGATGGACCTTCGCCGTCACCTCGCTGACGCCGAGCCTCGCCGCGATCTGCTTGGCGACGAGCCCTTCGGCCATCAGCAGCATGATCTCCCGCTCTCGCGCCGTCAGCGTCTCGACGCGCTGGCGGGCTTCACGCACGGTGTCTTCGCGTTCCAGCCGCTTGCGGTCGCGCTCGAGGCCGTGCCTGATCGCGTCGAGGATCTCCTGCTCGCGAAACGGCTTCGGCAGAAATTCGACCGCGCCGCGCTTCATGGCCTCGACCGAGACGCGGATGTCGGAATGGCCGCTGATGAAGACGATCGGAATGCAAAGGCCCATCTCGGCGAGGCGGCACTGAAGCTCGAGGCCGGTCGGCGACGTCCCGGGAAACCGCACGTCGAGCACCAGGCAGGACGGTCCGGGCGAAATGTTCTGCGCGAGAAACTCGTCGGTCGACGCAAACAACTTCACCTGATGGCCGGTCTCCTCGCAGAGACTTCCGATCGCGGTTCGAATCTGGACTTCGTCGTCAACGACGTAAACTGTGGCTTGGCCTGAACTCATGGCGACGGGCTCCCCGGCTTGGGGCTCGATGAAAGGGCAACGAGCTATCCATTCTTCTTGCGAGCGAGATCAAAGTGCTTGAGTGAATCGCGAAGATCGAACGAGACGCGTCGGTCCGCCGGCTCGATGTCATAGAGCCAACACGCGCCGAAGGCGAGTGAAGGCGTTCACATATCGGACTTCGTGATGGAAGGGTTGAGACTTCGGCTCTGGCCGCGTTGCGGCGAGAGGACATCGCAGATGTGCCGATCCGAGGTGGCCATCGTCCCGCCGGCTGCGTCATGGCATCGTCACCCACGTGCCGACTTCGAACGCCGCGATGAACTGGCCCGCTTCGGCCAGACCAGACGGAACGTTCAGCCAGCTTATCGAGTTCGATACCGCGCGCACCATATCGATACGCCCGGTATGCACTCTCGGCAAATCACGAAAGTTCGCGTCCCCCAATTTTACTTCAAGATTATCGAATACGCCCCGACCGTCGCACCGGCAACGGCGACATACTGACAATCGATACTACTCCAGGTAATTTACAACCATAGCGCGATTTATTCCATGCCGCCATCGCAACCATTTCAAGGGGCGGGTTTCTGACATGCGATTTGTGCCATTCATCGCCTTGCTCGGAACGGCGTGCGGCATCGCTGCGGTCTCCACCGCAGGGCCGGGCTTCATCACCGGTGCAGCGGAAGGCGCGGCGGACGGGGCTGCCCGCGCCTATCGATCCGCCAAGGGGCTGCTCGTGCCCATCGGGCGCGACGCCCCCACCTTCGGGGCGGATGCGCCGATGTTCCGCTATGCCGCGATCCAGCGCGGCAGCATCGAGCAGACCGTCACCGTCACCGGCGCCCTGCAGCCGGTCAAGACGATCGAGGTGGGATCCCAATTGTCCGGGCAGCTCGCCCGCGTCTATGTCGATTTCAACGACACCGTCGCCAGGGATCAGCCGCTCGCCCTGATCGACCCGCGCAGCTTCGTAGCCAAGGTCGATGAAGCCAGGGCTTCGCTGGCCGTCGCCAATTCCCTGGTCGACATCGCCAGGGCCAAGCTCGATCGGGCCAGAATCGACCTGCAGAACGCGAGGGGCAGCCGGGACGTGCTCGCTGCCAAGCTCGAGAGCGCGCAGGCGGTCAAGAGCTCGGCGCAGAAGACACTTCAACGCAAGCTGGCTCTCCAGTCGCAGAACGTCGTGGCGACGACGTCGGTCGATGACGCGCAGACGGAGTTCACAGCCCGCCTCGCCCAGGAACGGGAAGCCGAGGTCCTGATGTCCCTCAACTCCTACTCGGTCGAGGGAGCACAAGCCGACGTCCGCCGGATCGAGGCGGAACTGCAACAGGCACGCATGGCGGTGCCGGAGAAAGCGGCGGTTCTGGCCGCGGCCCAGGCCGATCTCGACCGCACCGTGATCCGTTCGCCGATCGACGGCGTCGTCGTGGGCAGGTTTGTCAACGAGGGCCAGACCCTCGCGGTCGGACTGGAATCGCGCACCACCTTCGTGGTGGCGCACCGCCTCGAGGACATGGAGATTCACGCGCAGGTCGATGAGGCCGACATCGGACGCATCGCTCCGGGGCAGCGCGCCCATTTCACCGTCGACGCCTACCCCGATCGCCGCTTCGAAGCCGTGGTGCGCCAGGTGCGCAAGGCACCGCAGACCCAGCAGCACGTCGTGACCTACACCGTCGTGCTGGCGACCTCCAACCTCGACGGTGCGCTGCTGCCGGGCATGACCGCCCTGGTGAAGATCGTGATCGAACGTCAGGACGACGTGCTGAAGGTACCGCTCGCTGCGCTGCGTTTCCAACCCTCCGGCACGCGGCCGGACGCAGCGGCACGCAGCGGCGTGTGGGTGCGAACCGCGAGCGGCGCGCTCCAGCGTATCGCCGTCACGGTCGGGGCCGCCGGCACCGAGCAGGTCGCGCTCCGGAGCGGAGACCTCGCCGAGGGCAGCGAAGTCGCCGTCGGTCAGGCCATCCGCCCGGCGGGCATGGAAATTCTCGGAATCAGGTTCGGGTCATGATGGCCTCCGCGCCCCTAATCAGCCTCCGCTCGGTCAGCAGGATCTATCGCGCCGAGGGTGTCGCGGTGGCAGCGGTGCGCAATGTCAGCTTCGACATCGCGCAAGGCGAGATCGTCGCAGTAATGGGGCCGTCCGGCTCCGGCAAGTCGACGCTGATGAACATGATCGGATTGCTGGATCTGCCGAGCCAGGGCACGGTCTGTCTCCAGGGGGCCAACGTCGCCGATCTCACGGAGGATCGCCGCTCGTCCTTGCGCGCCCGCAGCATCGGCTTCGTGTTCCAGTCCTACAATCTACTGGCGCGCCACGATGCGATCCAGAACGTCGCGTTGCCGCTCGTCTATTGCGGCGTCAAGCGCAGGGAACGACTGGCGCGCGCCGAAGCGAGCCTCGAGGCCGTCGGCATGCTGCAACGGGCCCACCACTTCCCGCGGCAGCTTTCCGGCGGCGAGCAGCAGCGCGTCGCGATCGCGCGCGCGCTGATCGCTTCCCCCCTGATCCTGCTCGCCGACGAGCCGACCGGCGCGCTCGACAGCCGCACCGGCGCCGAGATCCTGTCCCTGTTCGCCGCGCTCAACCGGACCGGCCAGACCATCGTCATGATCACGCATGATGCCGGTATCGCGGCCCAATGCCGGCGCACGATTCACCTGCGGGACGGCGAACTCGTCGGCGACGAGATCGCAGCTCCGATCCAGCCGAAGCGGAGCGCGGCGTCATGACGGTGCTGCAGGGCTTTCAGATCGCGTTGAACGCCTTGCGCCTCAACCTGCTGCGCAGCTTCCTCACCATGCTCGGCATCGTGATCGGCGTCGCCTCGATCGTGACGGTGTTCGCGATCGGGGCCGGAGCGCAGCTCCGACTCCAGGAGCAGATCCGCTCGATCGGCGCCAACGTGCTGATGATCACCCCCGGCGCGGTCTATCAGGGCGGCGTGCGGCTCAAGGACGGCAGCAAGCTGACCATGACCGAGAGCGACGTGCAGGCCATTCTCGAGCAGATTCCGGAAATCCAGGCCGCTGCAGGCTCGATTGCCGGGACCGCGCAGGTCATCCACGAGGGCAAGAACTGGAATACGACGATCAATGGCACGACCACCGGCCACTTCATGGTGCGGGACTGGCAGCTAGCGGCCGGGCGCTATTTCTCGGCCACCGAAGAGGCCGGCGCCGGCAAGGTCGTGATCCTCGGCAGCACGGTCGCGCGCGAGCTGTTCGCGCCCGGCGACGACCCGATCGGCGCACAGATCAGGATCATGAAGGTACCGCTCGAAGTGGTCGGGGTCCTCGACCGCAAGGGACCGGCCCAGGACGACGTCGCTTTCGTGCCGCTCACCACAGCCAAGCTGCGCTTCCTCGGCAGCGCCAGCAACATCAACCGCGATTCCGTCGCCTACATCATCGCCAAGGTGTCCGCGGGTGGTCAGATGGCGGGGGCGCGATCGGAGATCGAGAACCTGCTGCGACAACGCCACCGCATCCCCGCCGGCCAGGAGGACGACTTCAAGGTCCAGGATCCCGCTGCCGCCATGGAGGCGCAGCAAGGGGCGATCCGCACCGTCGCGCTGCTGCTCGTCGCCATCGCCTCGGTCTCGTTGCTCGTCGGCGGCATCAGCATCATGAACGTGATGATCGTGTCGGTGACCGAGCGCACGCGTGAGATCGGCATTCGCCGCGCGCTCGGCGGGCGGATGGGCGACATCCGCCTGCAGTTTCTCTGCGAAGCGCTCGTCCTCTGCCTGCTCGGGGGCGCCATCGGCGTCGCCGGCGGGGTCACGCTGTCGATGACGGTCGCCCGCATGGCCGGGTGGGTCACCTCGATCGACGGCCATGCGATCGGCCTTTCACTCGTGTTCTCGATCGCAACCGGTGTCATCTTCGGTTTCTATCCCGCTCACAAGGCGTCCAAGCTCAGCCCGATCGAGGCGCTCAAGACGGAGTGAGAACATGCTGGGATGTTCGCATCAAGCAAAGGCCAGGGAGGCATCAGCCATGAGCTCGGATCCGAAAAATTCGATCGCACCGACGCCGCGCGAACGGGAGCTGATGATGCTGATCGCGCGGGGGATGCAGAACAAGAACATCGCCTACGAGCTCAACATCTCGGAGAACACGGTGCGGGCCCACATCGGCAACATCATGCGCAAATACCGCCTTCATAACCGAACGCAGATCGCGATCGCGTTTGCGCTGCACGCAATGCCTTCCTCGCAACGACGCGATCTCGCCAGGGCCGAACGTTATCCGGCGGCAACAAAGCCGGCCCCGGCCCTTGCAGAAAATCCACGGGCCCCGACCGCGCCGGATTGACGCTCCGGCCACAATCCCTTGCGTTGCCCGACGGGCCAAACACGCAAGATGCCGGTCAATCTGCATCGCGTAAAATATTCCGCTTTCCCGAAATTCGGAAACGACGTAGATGTTGCGGCAACCCGGCCTAAGAAAGAGGGGCGTATCGCGATCGTCACGAACGCGGGCCGGGCGGCGGTGGACGCGGATCACACCGGCGCGAACGGCTTCGCAGGGCGGGCAACTGTGAGCGAAGACCTCGCGTCATCGACGGGTGCGGTTCACGTACGGCAAAATCGTGTGGTCCTGGCGCCCGGGGTCTGTGCGCCAAGTGTTGCGGTGATGCGGCGGCCCGACCGGGCACGCGCATCAGCCATCCGCAAGGCGACGGG
>JAEYTQ010000471.1 GCA_023433965.1 Pseudomonadota bacterium
GGACTAGCTTTCACCCGACATGCCGGTGCCCACGATCTACTTCCTTCGCCACGGCGAGACCGAGTGGAACGCGCTCGGCAGGCTTCAGGGCACCAGGGACGTCCCGCTGAACGCACGCGGTCGCAGCCAGGCCGCGCAGGCCGGCGGCGTGCTGGCCGACCTGTTCAAGCGCGATGGAAAGGACAGGGCGGCGCTGCCCTATGTGTCGAGCCCGCTCGGACGTGCGCGCGAGACCATGGAGCTTGCGCGCGCCAAGCTGGATCTGCCTTCGGCCGACTATTCCCTCGACGACCGCCTGCGCGAGATCGGCTACGGTGTCTGGGAGGGGCTGACACTGGCGCAAAGCGAGGCCTCCGATCCCGATGTCTATGCGAGGCGCCTCACGGACAAATGGACGGTCGCGCCCGCGGGCGGGGAGACCTACGCGGCGGTGCAGCTGCGCATGCTCGACTGGTACGAGTCGCTTCTGGTCGATACCGTTGCAGTGGCCCATGGCGGGACCTGCCGTGCGCTGATGGTGGCCTTGGGCCTCGAGACCCCCGCCAGCGCCGCCGAACTCTATATCGAGCAGGGCGCCGTCTACGTGTTCCGCGACGGCCGCCTGGAGAAGTTCAGTTAGGCCTGAGTTTTCGTCATTTCGGGCGATGCCCAGCATCGAACCCGGAATCTCGAGATTCTCAGGTGCGCAATTGCGCACCGTAGTTCGCCCTCCGGACGCCCCGGAATGACCGAGTGTGTTTGACCCCGGTGTTCCCCCGCGTTACCACCACAGTCAGCACTGACTAACGAGCTAGAGACGAATGTCCTTCAACACCTTCGGCCACATGTTCCGCGTCACCACGTTCGGCGAGAGCCATGGGGTCGCGATCGGCTGCGTGGTCGACGGCTGTCCGCCCATGATCCCGCTCACCGAGGCCGACATCCAGAAGGATCTCGACCGCCGCCGGCCCGGCCAGTCGCGCTTCACCACCCAGCGCCAGGAGCCGGACCAGGTGAAGATCCTGTCCGGAGTGATGGCGCATCCCGAGACCGGCGTTCAGGTGACGACAGGCACCCCGATCGGGCTCCTAATCGAGAACACCGACCAGCGCTCGAAGGACTATTCCGAGATCAAGGAGAAGTTTCGGCCCGGCCATGCCGACTTTACCTATGAAGCCAAGTACGGCCTGCGCGATTATCGCGGCGGCGGTCGTTCCTCGGCGCGCGAGACCGCGATGCGCGTTGCCGCGGGCGCCATCGCGCGAAAGGTGCTGCCCGATGTGAAGGTGCGGGGCGCCCTGGTGCAGATGGGCCCGCACAAGATTGATCGCGACAAGTGGGACTGGGACGAGATCGCCAACAATCCGTTCTTCTGCCCGGACAAGGACAAGGCCGCGTTCTTCGAGACCTATCTCGACGGCATCCGCAAGAGCGGCTCCTCGATCGGCGCGGTGATCGAAATCGTCGCCGAGGGCGTGCCGGCAGGCCTTGGCGCCCCGATCTACGCCAAGCTCGATTCCGATCTCGCGGGCGCGATGATGACCATCAATGCGGTGAAGGGCGTCGAGATCGGCGCTGGCTTCGGCGCGGCGGAATTGACCGGCGAGGAGAACGCTGACGAGATGCGCACCGGCAATGACGGCACGCGGTTTCTGTCCAACCATGCCGGCGGCGTGCTGGGAGGCATCTCCACCGGACAGCCGGTGGTGGTGCGCTTCGCGGTGAAGCCGACCTCGTCGATCCTCCAGCCGCGTCGCACCGTGGATCGGCAGGGTGCCGAGACCGAGATCTTCACCAAGGGCCGCCACGATCCTTGTGTCGGCATCCGTGCCGTCCCCGTCGGCGAGGCGATGATGGCTTGCGTGCTGGCGGATCACTTCCTGCGCGATCGCGGCCAGATGGGGCGCTGACCTCTTCGCCTCTCCCGACGGGAGAGGTGAACTTCGGTTTGCGATACAGTACACCGCGCAGCTTGACGGCCCCGCAACTTCGTCTGCAAATGCGGCCATGAACAGCTCCCAGCTCCAGCGCATCTCCAACTGGCTGATCGACGGCACCTGGGCGGCTCAGGAGCCGGGCGTAGGGATTGCCGGTTTCTGCGAACGTCTGGTCGCGGCCGGCCTGCCGCTGACGCGTTTCGGCATCTTCATCCGCACGCTGCATCCCGAAGTCTTCGGCCGCAACTTCATCTGGCGGCAGGGCGAGGGAGTCGAAATCGGTGCCGTCGATTTCGAGGTTCTGGATACGCCCCAATTCGCCCGCAGCCCGCTTCGGGTCGTGTTCGAGCAGGGGATCGAGGTGAGAGGACGCGCAAGCGATCCCGACAGCAAGCGATTTCCGTTCCTCGGGGACATGCACGCCGAAGGCGCGACCGATTATATCGCGCTGCCAGTGCCTTTTCTCGATGGCTCCATCCATGCGACGAGCTGGATCACGCAGCACCCCGATGGCTTCAGCGACGACGACATCGCAGCCATCCGAACTCTGATAGCGCCGCTCGCGCGCATCAGCGAGATCATCACTCTGCGCCGCACCGCCGAGATGCTGCTCGACACCTATGTCGGCAACCGCGCCGGTGCGCGCATCCTCGGCGGCCAGATCCGTCGCGGCCACAACGACACCATGCAGGCCGCGATCTGGCTGTCGGATCTGCGCGGCTTCACGGCGCTGTCGGACCGGCTGCCCCCCGAGACGGTGGTGCAGATCCTCAATCATTATTTCGACTGCCAGGTCACGGCGATCCGCGGCCACGGCGGCGAGGTGCTGAAGTTCATGGGCGACGGCTTGCTCGCGGTGTTCCCGATCGACGAATAAGTCGGCGATGCCGCCCATGTCTGTGCGCACGTGCTGGAAGCGGCGCGCGAGTCCCGTGCCAGCGTCGAGGCGCTGGCCTTTCCGGTCGGCGAGGCCATCGAGCGCTTCCGCTTCGGCGTCGCGCTGCATGTCGGCAACATCCTCTACGGCAATATCGGCGGCGGCAACCGTCTCGATTTCACCTGCATCGGCCCCGCCGTCAATCTGGCGGCACGTCTGGAGAAGATCACTGGGCGCTTGGGCCGGACCGTCGTTGCTTCGGAAGGTTTTGCCAATGTCTGCCCCCGCGATTGGCACGAGCTCGGCGAATTTCCGATCGCGGGATTTTCCAAGGCGCAGCGCGTGTACGGGCTCGCGGAAGAAGCGCCGGTGGTGATGGTCTAGCGGCCAGCGGCTTCAGCCGTTGCGGACATAGGACTGCTTCAGACCGAAAGTGAGGACGCTCAAGGTGATCCACAACCGCAGCATGGCGAAGCTGAAGATGAAGACGAAATAGATCAGGTTCTTGGTGAACTGCGTCGAGGACGATGTCTGCCAGAAGTTCCAGATCGCGGTCCGCACCGCTTCCTGTCCATAGGCGAGGGCGACGTTGACGACCCCGAGGGCGATTACGGCGGCGCCGAGCCCCAGCCCGCGCCGTGCGAACTCGCCAATCGCCGCAAACAGGGCATCCCTGCCGTCATCGCGATCGGCACGGACGATCATCAGCAGCACGATGGCGGCGATCCATGCGCTCCAAAATCGCCCGAGATGGGTGAATTGGTCGAACGCCATGCCGTCGAGCCCCGCCATGAGATGATACGAAGCCTCAAAGCCGGCCGCTGCCGCGCTGAGCGTCGCGGCGATCATCACAAACATGATCCGCCACAGGATCGAGAAGGAAAGCTTGAACTGCTCGCCGAATGTCCGCGTACCCAGCGAGGATTGACCACCCGCCGCTTCGATCGATTGGTGCGCCGTCGCAAAGAAGGCCAGCAGTACCGAAATATCGGCGACGACGATTGCAGGCAGAGCCACGCCGCCGCCGCCGAACGCGATCACACGCATCGCAGCCGCCAGGATCAGCCAGGGCAGGGCATGCAGGAGCCTGAACGGACCGAACGAGGTTTCCGGGCGGGCCGGCTTGAGCTCGAGCTGTTTGCGCAGTGCGACTGTCATCTCGTTGTGGTGACACAGGAGATTGAACCCGCGGTAGCGCGGATCGCTAAAATTGACGGGAAGTGAGGACGGCGCTACTCCTCCGGCTCCGTCGTGAACAGCAGCGGATAGCCCTTGGCGCGGCCGGCGTCGGTAGCACGCGTCGCCTTGGTCTCGGCGACGTCCTTGGTGAACACTCCGACGACGCAGGCGCCGAGCTTGTGCGCGGTGATCATCACCTTGTAGGCCTGATCCTCGGTCATGCGGAACTCGGCCTTCAGCACCATGGTGACGAATTCACGCGGCGTGTAGTCGTCGTTGATCAGGATGACCTTGTGCAGCTTCGGCCGCTCGACCTTGGTCTTGGTCCTGGTTTTCGGTTTGGTGACGGCGTCGTTCATCGTTTCCAGAACCCGGGCCTATGATGAGCTCCAGCCCCCCATCTTATTGTAGGTGCCCGGGCTCCTCCAAGACGGCCGGTGCGGTGGCTCATGCCGCCGCTGACGGGCAGGGATGCACCGATCGCACGGGCTCGTTCTAGGGAAGCGCGCGAACAATATGCAGGGCCGCGATCAGCGCGCCCACTGACAGTACCACCGATGCAATCATATAAAGAGCCGAGGCGACGGTCTGGCCGCGTTCGATCAGGTACCAGGCATCCAGCGAGAACGTCGAGAAGGTCGTGTATCCGCCACAGATGCCGACGGTCAGAAATATCCGGGCCGCCTGCGGCAGGTTCCATCGTGTCGCGAACAGCGCGGTGAAGGTGCCGATCAGGAATGATCCCGTCACGTTGACGATCAGGGTGCCCCAGGGAAAATCGGTGCCGAAGGCGCGGCCCGAACCGATTGCAACGAGATAGCGCACGACCGCGCCGAGCGCGCCGCCGGCGGCGACCGCCAGAATGTATTGGATGTTCAACGTCCCGTCCCCCGGTTTGCGATCTGCATCATTTGTCCTCCGCCGCCAGGCCGTTGCCGACCGCGAGCAAGCCCACGAGTGAAACCAGCGCGAAGCCGAGCCCTGCAAGGAACGTTCCTGCCGGACCGTAGGCATCCCATAAAGCGCCCGCGATCACGCTCGCCACCAGCAGGGCAAGCCCGGTGAACAGGTTGAAATAGCCGAATGCGGTACCGCGCAGGCTTGGTGGCGCCGCGTCGGCGACGAGGGCCGAGAGCAGGCCTTGCGTCAATCCCATATGCAGTCCCCAAAGCACGACGCCGAGGGCGAGGCCCGCAAGGCTGGGCAGCAGTGCCAGCGCGAGGTCGGCGCCGGCGAGGAAGACGAGGCCGACCGCGAGCAGGCCGGTCCGGTTGATCCGGTCCGACAGCACGCCGGCCGGATAGGCCGAGAGGGCATAGACGATGTTCATCAGCACCAGCACCGCCGGCACCCACATCACATTGAGTCCGATGTTCTGCGCGCGCAGGATCAGGAAGGCCTCGCTGAAGCGCGCGAGGGTGAAGACGATTCCGACCGCCACGACGCGCCAATAGACCGGCCCCAGCTGCCGCATGGCGGCGAGATTGAGCGGATTTTTCGCAGGTGTCCGGCCTGGATCGGGATCCGGCTCGTTCACCGCGAACGCGATCAAGCCAAAGGACAGGAACGCCGGCAGCACGGCGACCCAGAACACCAGGGCAAAATCGTCAGAAGTCCACCACATCAGGCCGATCGCGACGAGCGGTCCGACGAACGCGCCGATGGTGTCGAGCGATTGCCGCAGGCCGAAGCTCGCCCCGCGCAGGCCGACGGGGGCGATATCGGCGATCAATGCGTCGCGCGGCGCACCGCGAATGCCCTTGCCGACGCGGTCGATGAAGCGCGCGGCCACCAGCCATCCAACGCTGGGCGCGAGCGGAAACAGCGGCTTGGTGAAAGCGGCGAGTCCATAGCCGAGCGCTGCGAGCAGCTTGCGGCGGCCGAGCCAGTCCGACAGAGCGCCGGAAAAGATCTTGGTGATCGAGGCGGTCGCCTCGGCGATGCCCTCGATGAAGCCGACCGTGAGCGTGGAGGCGCCGAGCACGGTGACGAGATAGACCGGCAGCAGCGCATGGATCATCTCGGAGGAGATGTCCATCAGCATCGAGACGAAGCCGAGCACCCAGATCCCCCTGGGCAGGGTGGTGCGCGCAGCATTGGGTGTCGTCGTCACGTCTCGCCTTCTCATCGCCTTCGTCCGCCGGCCCTCGCCATCAGACAACAAAAAACCCGCCATCGGCGGGTATGTCCACGCTCCCGCCTAAGGCAGAGGCCCAAATCAGGCCCCTCCTCGAGCAGGAGTCATCAGCCCATTACGGTCACGGACCGCCGGGCGGTTGTCGGGGGACTCCATCCCCATCTATGCGACCAACCTAGCATGGAAATCCTGCCGGACAAGTGGGCGGGGTCGCGTGTCTCCAGTGACAGCTGTCGTTCCCAGGCGATGCGCAGCACCGCAGTGCCTCGCTTCGCGAGCCCCGGAATGACGGTTCATGAGATCGCGCCTGTTCCATGATGGAGGCGCGGCAACATGGCGGCAGTCTTGCGTAACGTGCGAATTTCCTAACTCGAATGTGAAGTGCAGGCGATCTTCACGCTTTGCGGCAAGGCGATTGCATGTCACCATCGCGTCATACGACGGGAGACTGCGATGCGTTTGCTGTTCTCGATCGGAGCTGTACTGGTGGCCGGCATGCTTGCCGGAGGGGATCTCGCGGGCATCGCGGCCCCGGGGCCGAAACTCGAACCGCCGAAGCATCAACCGCAACGGCTTGCGGCCGACAAGGACGCGCAGACGGTCGATGTCGAGCTGATCCTCGCGGTCGATGTCTCCTA
>JAEYTQ010000478.1 GCA_023433965.1 Pseudomonadota bacterium
GTCGAGATCCGCCGCAATACCCGGCGCGCAGGACTGCACGAGCGATCGGCTTAGGGCCCACGCGAAGCATCTGCCGCGGCTGCTGAAGCATGATCCGGAAAAGTGCGAAGCGGTTTTCCGGAAAGATCATGCACAAACAGCAACCTAAAGCGTGATGGTAACGCTTTAGTCTTCACCTCTCCCGCTGGGGAGGGGTGAAGATGGATCGAGCGGCAGATGCTTCGCGTGGGCCCTAAGCCGATCGCTCGTGCAGTCCTGCGCGTCGGGTATTGCGGCGGATCTCGACTGCGTCCGCAAGCTGCTCGAGCACGGTTGCGGTGGTTTCCCAGTCGATGCAGCCATCGGTGATGCTCTGGCCGTAGGTGAGCGGCTTGCCGGATACCACGTCCTGGCGGCCGGCGACGAGGTTGCTTTCGATCATTACGCCCATGATGCGGCTCTCGCCGCCCGAGATCTGACCGGCGATGTCGGCCGCAACCTGCGGCTGGTTCTCCGGCTTCTTGCTCGAATTGGCGTGGCTCGCATCGACCATCACCAGCGGCGCGACGCCGGACTTCGTCAATTCGTTGCAGGCGGCCGCAACGCTTGCCGCGTCGTAGTTCGGCGCAGCTCCGCCGCGCAGGATGATGTGGCAGTCCTCGTTGCCCGCGGTCGAGGCGATCGCCGAACGGCCGAGCTTCGTCACCGCCATGAAATGATGCGGATGCGAGGCCGACTTCACCGCGTCCGCGGCGATCCGCACGTTGCCGTCGGTGCCGTTCTTGAAGCCGACCGGGCAGGACAGCCCCGAAGCCAGCTCGCGATGGATCTGGCTTTCGGTGGTGCGCGCGCCGATCGCGGCCCACGACACGAGGTCGGCGATGTATTGCGGCGTCGTCATGTCGAGGAATTCGGTGCCCGCCGGGAGGCCGAGATTGTTCACGGCCGACAGCACGGTGCGCGCCAGCCGAAGGCCCTTGTTGATGTCGAAGCTGCCGTCGAGATCGGGGTCGTTGATCAGGCCCTTCCAGCCGACGGTGGTGCGCGGCTTCTCGAAATAGACCCGCATCACGATCTCGAGCTGGTCGGCAAGGTCCTCGCGTACGCGTGCCAGGCGGTCGGCGTAGTCGAGCGCGGCCTTGGGATCGTGCACCGAGCAGGGGCCGACCACGACCAGCAGGCGGTCGTCTTGGCCGGTGAGGATGGCGTGGATGGCATTGCGCGCCGCCATCACCACACGCGTTGCAGTGAGCGTGCGCGGGACTTCCTGCATCACCTCTTGCGGTGTGCTCAGCTCTTTCAATTCGCGGATACGAAGATCGTCGGTCGTGCTCAGCACGGCGGGCTCCTGTCTGTTTTGGAAACCTGCCGGCCAACAAAAAGCCGCCAGGTCTGGCGGCTTGTTCGGACGTTTGCTGCAATGTGTCAGATTGAGCGCGATCCTCCCGCCGCCAGCGAGCTGTCGTAGCTAAAGTACCAAAAATAGCTGGTGGCGACGGTGATCATGCCAGGCCATATAGCCTGCCGCCGGCGGGTTGTCACCCCCCAAAAGGCGGAAGGCGCAACGCGCGTGCCTCAGCTGTCGTTCTTGCGTGCCGCTAAGGCCATGCCGATCAGGCTCGCGCCGCCGAACAGCAAGTTGATACCGACGAGCACGCCGATCGCCCATTCCGCCGAGCTCGGCAGCCCCGTGATCACCATGAAGGAGATCGCGATGTCGACGAGGCCCGAGACCAGGAGCCACGACCAGCGGCCGCTGAGCTCCCGTCGGTGCTCCAGCGCGTACATGATGGTGGCAACGCCCTCCGCCAGGAAATAGGCGCCGAGCACGATGGTCAGCGTCAGCACGGCCTGCATCGGCCGGGCCAGCAGCAGCATACCGGTGAGGACGGCCAACGCGGCCGAGATCAGCGACCACCAGAAGCCCGGCGTGTTGCGCGCCCAATAGGTCGCGATCAGTCCGCCGATACCGCCGATCAGGAACATCCAGCCCAGGAAGATCGTGGTCGCCAGACTCGCGAGCGGCGGGAGGATCAGTGCGGCAATGCCGAGAACCACGAGCAGGATGCCCTCGAACAGGAAGGCCTTCCAATGCGCCTTGACCGCCTGGTTCATTGCGGATTGCAGCCGTGAAAATTCCTCAGGCGACGTCATGATGGCCTCGATCTCGTGAGCAGCCCATGCGGCTCTCAAACTTGCGGCGCAGTCTAGTGGGTCTGCACCGTGCTTGCCATCCCCGGCCTCAGCCGCCGCCGTGCGCGGAGGAAAATCCTTCCGCGTTGGTGCGGATGCGGTTGCGGCCGAGAATGTAGATCGCGGTCGTGACAATCAGAAGCGCGAGGCCGAGCAGGATCGAGACGAAACCGATCGGGATCAACGCCAGCGTCAGGTTACGCTCCGGGTTGATCAGCCAGTGATGGATCGAAGTCAGGACGAAGGCGAGCCCGACAAAGCCGATGCCGCCACCGGCGAGCAGCAGCGCCCACATCCGGCGGAGTTGGCTGAGCCGCTCGCGCGCAACATCGGTCCGCGGCGCGTGGTGGCGTGCGACGCGCCGGACCAGGCGGATTGCGAGCGCGATCGAGCCGAAGCCGACCAGGAGGCTGGCCGCCCCCAGCCACATCCGAAGGGTCGGATCGAGGTCGGGCATGCGCTGAAGCGCGAGCAGCGGAAAGTCGAAGGCCGAATGCAGCGCGAGCGGGGCGGCGAAGATCAAGAGGCGGCTGGACAGGCGGGCCCAGTCGCGATGGTGTCGGGTAGCGCCGAGGGCGGTGCCGGCCCGCGCAATCGTCAGGTAGGCGCCGGCGATGATGCCGAGCGCGCCATGGAACGGCACGGTCAGCACGCTGCGCAGCGCCGCCAGCGAGCGCCACATGTCGGCGTGCTGGACCAGATAGGCGAGGTTCTCGTAGGCGGCGAAGCCGAGGCCGACCGCAGCGCCATAGACCACGGTGTCCATCGGATTGGCAAAGGTCCGCCGCTTGGTCGAGGCCACCAGCACGATGGCGATCACCTTGACGGCTTCCTCGGGCAGCGCGACACCGAAGATCGAATGCATGGCCAGCTCCGCCCAGGGGTCGTCCGGGGCGGTCACCATCTTGGCGAAGGGGGCGCGGGCGAGGCCCAGCAGCGAGATGCTGGCTGCCCCTAAGAGAAAGGCGGTCCAGACCTGGGCCGGCGGGCCGGGGCGCTCCTCGGCGGCAATGACGAGCCAGAGCATCAGCAGCGCCGGGGCGATGGCCGCAGTTCCAACGACGGTGGGGAGCGCTTCGATCAGGTACATTGGCGCCGAAAATAGGTTCCTTTGATCCGCATATCCACGCTCACCGATGCGACCATGTGTCATGCGCCTGCTGTCGGCTCGCTTAACGAGGGCGACAGCTTCGGTTCATCGGCGTCGCGGGGCCGAGACGTAGAATACAAGCGCAATCAATTGCATCACAACAAATGCTCGCCGTTCATGGCAGCAAGTGCGTGCCCGATCTGGAGTCGGGATTGGCGAGCCGGATCAAGGAAGTGCACCGGCTTCTTCGATTGGGAGTGGAGTGTCCCGGCTCAGTGCGTAGTGATGGGCTTCGGGGCGTCAGGCGCGACGTCGAAGGCGCCGAGATGGAATTCCTCGCCGATGGACTCCTGCGCCTCGGAATGCTGCGCCAGCAGCGTGAACGCCGCCTGAGGATATCGCTTCCAGACCTCGAGGTCGCCGGCGGTGATGGTGAGCCAGCCGAACGTGTACATGTAGCGTCCCGGCTCGGTGACCCGACCGACCCTGTCCCAGGTGATCTTACCGACTTTGACCGCATCAACCGTGAGCTTGTCGACTGCCATTCGGTCCCCGCTCGCAAGTCTGCAAATGAGGTCCGGCCCGAGGTCCAGACCGGGAAAGGCTGATCCGGCATTTTGGCCGCTATAGGGCGAGCCGGGGGTCAGGCCGACCTCAGCAAGGGCGCGCGGACGATCAGGCGGTCGAGGTCGTCCCGGTTCTGCTTCTCGGCGAATTTGACGGCGAAGCCCTGGTCGAACTTGCGGATCACCCGCCCGACGCAGGCACCGACCGCCAGCGGGGTTCCGACTGGCGGATCGTACTCGGACGATACCGCGACGCCGGCGGTGGAGACGTCGATGATGAAGCAGGAGTGGCTGCTGCCGTCCGCAAGGGTCAGGGCGGTGTGCGAGACCTGCGGCACGAAACGCGCAT
This sequence comes from Pseudomonadota bacterium, assembly GCA_023433965.1. Lineage (GTDB taxonomy): Bacteria > Pseudomonadota > Alphaproteobacteria > Rhizobiales > Xanthobacteraceae > Bradyrhizobium. Next base: position 4,178 of record JAEYTQ010000478.1, read on the forward strand.
CACGCCGCAACTCCCGGATGCTGTCGTCCTTCTGCTTCTTCTCCAGCCAGGTCAGCTTTTCCGACATCCAGGCGCGCCGCGCCCGGGTCATCTCGAGCTCCATCAGGAAGCCCGCCTTCAGCGTTGCGCTGATGGTGCACTGGAACTCGCCGAAGTCCTGGAAATAGGAGGTCACGCGCTCGCCGATCTTGCCGACGACGGGCACGTCGACGATCATGCGGAACGGCGAGACCCGCTTGGTCCGGCAGGCGAAGCTGCGGAGCCGGCCCTCGCAATCGTACCAGCGGGGCAGCGAGTAGCTGCCATTCACGGCGACTTCCACTGCACGCTGCCTGAGGAACTCTGCAACAGACATGAACGCCGACCGGGGTCTCGGGTGATTTCCGTAATTCCACGGTAGCGTTCAAACTCTAAGCAAAGGATACCGCTGCTCAACAGCAGGGGTAAATGTCCGGTAAATGCTCGGGATCACAAGGTCGTCACCGAGCTCTCCCGGCGCTCAAATCGCCCCGAGCAGCACGAGGAACGCCAGCGCGCCCGCGACAGCGGCAAGTTTGATCGTCGTGCACGCCAGGCCGTCCGGGTTGATCGCTAACCCGAACCACGGACCTGCGCGCCGGATCATCGCCATCGCCAGCGCATCGAGGATGCCGAGCGCGAGGGCGATGCCGGCGATCACCGACCAAGAGGCGGCCGGCGGCATCCACGGCACGAGCCAGGAGGGGACGTGGTCGCGCAAGGACACGAGCAGCGCGATCCAGGCGAAGCAGAGCGCGAAGCCTTTGATGATGTCAGGCCCGATCGCATTGGGCTCGAACCTGATCCCCACTGCGCCCAGCGCGTTCTCGATGCGCGTGCCTTCGGAGAAGAAGAGAAATGCGCCGAGGTAGAGCGGCACGCGGGACTGGAACAGGGCCGCGATGATGCCGAACAGGATGGCGTAGCCACAGGCATCGCCGAGCAGGGCAGGACCAGAGGCAAGCGGCGTCCGGGCGGACGGCTGCGCGGTCGCGGCCTGGCGGCGCGGAGCCGATCTGGCGCGCGCGATGTGCTCCAGCATCTCGGTACGCCGGTTCGGAGCATGGCAGACCGCACGATGCAGCCAGGGCGGCGGCTGCGAGGCAGCGCCGGACAAGCCGTTCGGGATGGTCTCACGCTGCGCCATGGGCCTCTGCCGGTTCCGATCGGAGATTGGTCGGAGGTCGGAGGCTGGGAGGTTCATGCCGCGGCGGCGATTTCTCGCCTTTGGCGCTCCCTAGCGGAATCGAACCGCTCTCTCCACCGTGAAAGGGTGGCGTCCTAACCGATAGACGAAGGGAGCAAACGCAGGGCCGCACCGACAATCCCGGCAGGGCCGCTGGCCGGCCGAACAGGGCGAGGCGCTTGCAGCGGGCGAACGTATAGTGGCGTTTGCGCCTCCGGGCAAGCCGTCCGGGAACGGAGTTTTGGCTCCGGTGGACAGCGGCCGCTCCGGCATCATTCGGGGCGAATTCAACGCTTTGTTAGGGTTCCCTGCGTAGCGCTGGACGAGGAGAATTCGCCGATGCCACCGCCGAAGAAGCGCGCAGCCCGCAAGCTGCTGTCGCAGCACGCCTGGATCACGCTCGACGGCGGCTTTGCCGCGCGGCATTGCCTGGTCCAGGACATCTCGGATTCGGGTGCCAGGATCACGCTGGACGAGGACGCCAGCCAGCTTCCGGGCGTGATCCGAATGGCCTTCGCCCGCGACGCCAGGACCGGGCGGAGCTGCCAAGTGGTCTGGCGGCGGGGCAAGTCGGCTGGCGTCAAGTTCATCTGACCGCGCGAGCCGGCGATGGCGCGCGGCCCCGGTCCGGGTTACAAGGCGGCGATGCGCCTGCCGCTCCTCATCCTGATCTCGCTCATGGCCACACCCGCCACCGCGGGCGAGAGCCTGCGCCTGCCGCCTGCCGAGCGGCCCCAAGCGGGCAGGGAGGCGGGCAAGGTGACCACTAAGGCGCTGCCGCCCGCGGGCAGCGCCGGCAAGGCCAGGGCAGGCTCCTGCGCCGCCTATGGCCCGCGCTTCGTCATGGTCGAGGGCACCGGGACCTGCGTCAGGGTCGGCGGCTCCATCAGCGTCGACGCCGGCATTCGGCGCTGACGCCCATGCAAGCGGATCTGATGCGGCTCGACATCCTCGTCCCCGTGCTGATGTATTGCGCGCTGTTGTGGTGGGTCGGCCGCGGCCTCAGCTGGCCTGCGCGGCTCGCCACCGCCGCGGTGACGCTGGCGCTGATCGGCGTCGTGCTGCTGGTCGAGCGCGGCTGGCGCTAGAGCTGAAACAAAACCGCGAAAACAACCCCATGCACAGTAGACGTCAAGCGCTGAGTCAACGCCCCCGCGCTTGCGCCGGAACGAGGATTCCGCGCGTCGTTACCGCGGCTTGAGCGGCATCGCCGGCTCAGGACATCGGCGGTGCGACGAACTGCGCAAATCCGGGCCGCTCGCCGAGCGCGGCGAGCCAGCGGGTGAGGTGCGGCTGCGCCGGCCGGGTGATGCCCTCGACGCCGAGCCAGCGCCGGGCATAGGAGCCGATCGCGATGTCGGCCAGCGTGAACGCATCGCCGTCGATGAAGCGGCGGGCGGCGAGCAGGCGGTCGGCGATGGCCCAGACCTCGGCGGCGGCATCGGCATCGCGCTGCACCTGGACCATGTCGCGCTCGGCGGGCGCGGTGCGCACGATGCCCCAGAACACCGGGCGGTCGACCGGCTGCACCGTCGACAGCGTCCAGTCGAGCCAGCGGTCGACCGAGGCGCGCTGCTTCGGCG
>JAEYTQ010000522.1 GCA_023433965.1 Pseudomonadota bacterium
TGGCGGAAAAGGTCGCGCGCGAGTTCCTCCCCGAACGGGAGCGGCGCGGAGCAAGAATGTCGTCGTCGGACATGGTCATGGCTTCTCGGCAACGCGCCGGCGCGGTGGAGGTTGCGGCACCGCGCCCGAAGGTCGCGCGCTCAGGTCGGGGCCGTCACCGCCGGCGGCTCCTCGCCATATCTATGCACGAGCCAGGAAGAAATCACCGCCGGGCCGAACCCGACGAGGCCGTACAGGATGAACTGCACCGCGCCCGAATCCGGCCCGCGCGAGCCGTGGACGAACGAGGCCAGGACGAAGGCGAACAGGCCGACCAGGAGCATCCGCAAAGCCGGACCGATCCGGCGGATGTGGATCAGGATGTCGTCGATCGCGCCGATCATCAGCGCGGGCAGGAAGCCGAACAGATAGCTGTATTGCAGGGTCTTGAAGAATACCGCGAACAGCTTGCCGACCTCCCCGAGATTGGTCTGGGCCCAATAGCCGGACTGGTAGGTCGTCGTCAGCAGCAGCAGGAACCCGCCGACGAACGGGACGACCAGCGCAAACACCAGATAGCGTTTCATCGAGCACCTCACACCTTGCCAGCGTTATAGCAGCGCAGCGGGAACCTTGAACAGCGGGCCGCGGGCTCCATTCCTCGGGGAACAAGTGGCAAGGCGCCGAGTTCATGCAGGACCTGAATTCAACCCTGGCAGATGGGAGTGCCGATGGCCCGCAAAGTTTTCCTGGCGACGATCGCGCTGGCAGCGCTGAGCCTGTCCGATGCCCCCGCTTTCGCTCAAGGCCATATGGGTACGCCGCAGGAGCAGAAGGCCTGCTCGCGCGACGCCTCCCGCTTCTGCCGCAAGGATCTCGGCAACGACTTCGCGGTCCAAGGCTGCCTGCAAGCCAACCGGTCCAAGCTGTCGAAGTCGTGCAGCAAGGTGTTCAAGAGCCACGGCATGTGAGGACCGGCACCATCCCGGCGAATGGAGTGTGAAGCCATGTTACGCGACGAGCAACTCTCCATCCTCCGGGACATCAGCCAATCCGTTGCCTTTGCCGATGACCGCCAGGGCAAGGTGGGGCAGCTGATCGCCGACGGCTACGTGATGAAGGACGGCGATCTGTTCGAGCTCACCGCCAAGGGCGTCACCGCGGTCGAGGAACATGCAGCATCACTCGGCGCGAGCGATGCAGACGCAGCGAGCGCACCCTCGAGCGGCTGATCTGACCGCGCGACGTGACTCGCGTGCAACAATTGCGAATTCCTTCCCGCCGACCATTGCAGGCGCGTGACAATGGCGCATACTTCGCTCGGGCGGCGCAGCACTTTCGATTCGAGCATCAAGAGATCGAGCGACCACACGCGGGACCGAAAGGCCCGGCGTGAAGGCTGTGACATGCGGCAGAGCAAGCCGCGTGCGGCGCCCCAAAACCAAGCGGCTCAAGCCCAGGACCTCGGGGATGCATTCCACATGACACGCCTTCAGACCATCGCTTCGCTCTTCGCCGTCGCCGTCACCGGCCTCGCGCTGCAGACGTCACCCGGCCTCGCCTTCACGCAAGAAGCCCAGCAGATGTGCTCGGGCGACGCGATGCGGCTGTGCTCCAGCGAGATCCCGGATATCCCGCGGATCACCGCCTGCATGGTGCGGAACAAGTCGCAGGTCAGCCCCGGCTGCCGCACCGTGATGGACCGCGAGCACGCCGCCGCGGCGGCATCGCGCAAGCGGGAAGCGGCGGCGCGGTAACCATCCATCCAATCATTCCGGGGCGGTGCGCAGCACCGGGCCCGGATTCCATGAATCTACGTCACATGCTGCGCAATGGATTCCGGGCTCGCGCTACGCGCGCCCTGGAATGACAGCGGCGGCCTAATCGCCCCACTGGGCGAAGGCTTCGTTGAAGGCGCGCTCGCCAGGGGCACCCTTCTCGATAGCGATGATGGCGCGGCGCTGGTTGGCGTAGACAAGGGGCACGTCGAACCAGGACCGCTCCTTCAGGAGCTGGACGTTGCGGGCGCGGTCGGCATCGACATTTGAGAGGCCGACCAGGAAGAAGCCGTCGGTGACCTTGACCGCGAGGCCGGCGAGCGGCGTGCCGCGCGCCTGCTCGTTCGACTTCATCAGGATGCCCGGCACGTTGGAGACGCTGCCGCCCGGGAAGTCCGGCGGCAGGATGAAGGTCAGCTCCGCGGTGTGGCTCGCCGGCAGCGAGGAGTCGGTGTTGCGGCGGAACGACATGGTCATCTTGAACTTGCGGTCGGGAATCTCGATGTCGGCGCGCACGGCGACGTCGGCCTTCTGGTTGCCGGACGCCTTGATCGGCTCCAGCCGCCACACCACCGAGCCGACATATTGCTTGCCCTTCGGGTCGGACGGATCCTCGTCGTAGAGCACGACCTTCTGCGCCACCGGCGCGACCGGCTGGTCCGCCGAAGGCTGGCCGACGCGATCGGGAATTTTCGGCTTGCTCTGCGGCTGCACCGGAGCCGGGGTTTCCGCAACCTGCGTCGCCGACGGCTTGAGGAAGCCGTTGACGACCTGAACCAGCTGCTTGCCCCAGAGGATGCCGGCGCCGACCAGGATCAGCACGACGCCGACGGCGATCGCGCTCTTGAACGGGAAGGCGGAGCCGGTGCGGACGCGCTTCTTGACCTCGCGTTCGGGGGCGATGCGCGGACGCGCCGACGGCGGCTGCGGCGCGTAGCGTTCGGCCTCCTCGATCGATTCGTCGTAGGAATAAGGCGCCTCGGCCTCCGCGGCGCGGTTTTCCAGGCTCGGCTCCAGCCGGTCGAATTCCGGCGAGGGCGAGGGCACGTTGGCGTAGGTGCGGCGCGCGGCGCGGCTGGCCTGCGCGGCAGCGCCGCCGAGATCGTTGGCATCGGCCGTGATGTCGCGGAAGCCGCGGACGCCCGGCGCCGGCGGCAGCGG
>JAEYTQ010000620.1 GCA_023433965.1 Pseudomonadota bacterium
CATCGGGATAGCTCACGGTGTGGATCGCCGCGTTGAGCACCCAGAACGGACGTTGCAGCAGATCGAGCGCGATCGAAAATCCGGCACCCGCGCCGGTCGCGCCCAGCCGGCCGATGATGATGACCCGGAGCAGCACCGGCACCGACAGATGGATGACGGATGCGCCCGCAGCGAGCATGCCGTAGCCGGCGAAATGCTTCCAGTCGGCGAGCATCGTCTGCAACGAAGCGCGTTGCAGCGGCGTGCGGTATGCGACGAGGCCGGCGATGAGCCCCAGCATGTGTCCGAACCCAACTCCGAGCAGCGCAGCTTCGGCCGTTGCCGAGATCGCCGCCCCCGCCGCGGCTCCGGTCAGAAGCGCGGTGGCACGCAGCGCGAGAAGGGAGGAGGCGACGCCCAGACGGTCGGACAGGCGGACCGACAGGAGGTACAGGTCGGTCAGGCCCTGAAGCACGGCTACGCCGAGGCCCAATGCGATGATTTCGGTCGGCAGCGGACTGGCCAGAGCGGCGCAGCTGCCGACCACGACGAGCGCGCCCGCGCTCGACAGGCCTGCGGCGAACAGCGACCACCTCAGCCGCGCCGCCTCGCTCTCTCCGGCTGCGGCCAGAAAACGCAGTCCGGCGAGCTGCAACCACTCGAACATCAGGACGCAGAGCAGCTGGCTCGAGGCCAGTGCCAGCGAGAAATTGGTGTAGGCGGCGGCAGGCAACAGATGGCTGGTCGCGAAGATCAGGACGATCGCCGCGGCACTCTGATAGACGTAGCCCGCCATCGCGAAGAGGCGTGTCATCTCGGAATGAGGCGCTCCTTGCCGAGGATGGTCCGCCCCTGTGACGCTTCGGCCGTTGCCGCACGCAAGTGCGACATCCGCTGCTCGCGCAACTGTTCATACAGGTTCTTGTATGAAGCCAGCACGTCGGCAAAGATCCATTTGTTGGTATCGGCGATCAGGCGCCGGCTGATCTCGTCGATCTTGTGAGGGTCCGACGCGACTGCGAGCATGCTGTCGGCCAGCGATTGTGGATCGGCGTCGGTCAGCCAGCCGGTCACGCCGTGCCGGATGACCTCCGGCATACCGCCAAAGCGCGTTCCGAGCAGCGGCCTGCCGGCCGCCTTGGCGTCTGCGACGACCAGCGGACCGGGGTCGTGCCAGATCGAGGGGGCGATCACCACGTCGACCTGCTTGTAGAACTCGTCCGGCGCCACGAACCCCATGAACTCGATCCGCGCGTGCGGCGCGAGCGCCCTGAGGCGGCGTTGCTCCTCGTCGCTGACACGGCCGGCGATCATCATGCGGATGCGTTCAGAGGGCAGCAGGTCAAGGGCCCGCATGAGGTTGTCGATGCCCTTCTCCTCCGTGAGCCGGCCGATGAATCCGAACGTCACTTCCGTGGTGCAGATCGGACGAGGATAGGGCTCGCGCGGCGGCTCGGTCGAGGCGTTGCGGATCACCGTGCGGATCGGCGTCTCCGCGAATAGCCCCATGTCGGTATGAATCGACAGCACGCGCTCGCTGACGCCGACCACGGCGCTCAGCCAATGCGTGGCCCGCCGGCGGTGAAAAGTCAGGATACCGCAGCTGGTGCAGGTGTGCTCGCAAGACTGTCCCTTGTCGAAGCGGGAGCAGCGTGGACAGGTCAGATAATAGTCGTGAAGCGTATGCAGCACCGGGACGCCGAGCTGGGCGGCGACGCGCCAGATCGCGGTGGTGAGGCCCGACAGATTGTTGGAGTGCAGGACGTCCGGCTTGAAGGCCCGGATCCGCTCCGCGATCATGGGCGCCTGCATCTGCCAGTCGTCGACCGCGTGCCAGAGGGTGCGCAAAACGGCGTTCTTCTGCTCCGTGAAAGGACGATAGATGTTCCGGACCGGCGCTGAATGGACGTCGATGCCGTTGCAGCTTTCGCGCCCCTGCTCAGGGGACGAGGCGGCCCGGATCACCTCGACCTCGTCTCCGCGTTGCATGAGGCCCTCGGCGAAACGTCGCGCGAAGACCTCTGCACCTCCGACGATCTTGGGTGCCAGAAGGGTCGGATAAAGCGTCGACGTCAAAAGAACTTTCATTGCGTAACCTCATGTCTTGCAAATCGCGTCTACCGCGCCGGACGTATCTCCAGCGCGGGAATGGCACCGTCATTCGCAGCAATGAGAACCGGTGTGCTCGAAACCGGAATCCACGCTCCGGACGCCGGCTTCGCGGCGGAATCGCACGGCATTGCAAAGCTTGCGCCCTGCGCATCGCCTTTGAGCCGGATCTCGTAACGCCGCTCCGGAGCCTCGGACCAGACTGCAACTCTGCCGCCCGAGCTCGTCGATGCATTGATCGACACGACGCCCCTGGCGAGCTCGTGCCGCTCGGCGCTCAGGCTGGAGCGAATGAAAGCCCAGGCGCCCTGGGCGGCGCAAGCCACCGGCTTTGGCGAATTGTCGAAGCGATAGAGACCGAAATTGTGCTCCAGGTCCGATGGATCCTTGCCGCTGTCCTTGAGCTCGTAGAGCCACATTCCCTTGAGCCAGCGCGCCGCTGTCGATGCCCACAGGATCAGCTGCGCGGTATTGTCGGCCTGGGCCTGCTCACTGACGCCGCATTTGTTGCTGGCGGCCGTGGTCCATCCGGTCTCGGTGACATAGATCGGGAAGTCGGGGTTTCCGCTCGCCTGGCCAACGAGACGATGGAACGCGGTCAGCCTCTCGATGATTTCGGCCGAGGTGCGCTTGCTCGGGCCCATGCAGAAATTGTAGAGATGGATCGAAGCGCCGTCGGCATATTGCAGGATGCCGGTCCGCAGCA
>JAEYTQ010000664.1 GCA_023433965.1 Pseudomonadota bacterium
TCGATGCGCTTGATGCGCTCCGCCTGCGTGCCGAGCTTCTCGTGGAACACGATCTGCTCGAACTTCGGCAGGCGCTCCTCGAGCTTCGTCTTGAGGTCCGTCTCGTAGAAGAACTTCGCATCCGACAGCCGCGCGCGGATCACGCGCTCATTGCCGGCGATGATGGTGGCTCCGCCGTCGGTTGCCTCGATATTGGCGACCAGAATGAACTTGTTGGCGAGCTTGCCCGTCTTGGGGTCCCGCACCACAAAGCACTTCTGGTTGTTGCGAATGGTGGCCCGGATTACTTCCGCGGGCGTGGTCAAGAACTCCGGCTCGAACGAGCCCATCAGCACCACCGGCCATTCGACGAGACCGGCGACCTCGTCGAGCAGGGTCTGGTCCTCGACCAGCTCGAAACCTTGCGCGAACGCAAGCTGCTTGGCGTCGGTGAGAATCGCGTCCTTGCGCCTGTCAGGGTCGAGCACGACCTTGGCGTCGAGCAGCTTTGCTTCGTAGTCCTCGAAGCGGCGCACTTGAATGGCACCCGGCGCCAGGAAGCGGTGGCCGTACGTGGTCTGGCCGCTCTCGATGCCGTCGACCTCGAATTTCACGACATCGGGCTCCTCAGTCTCGAGTCCGAAGGTCGCGGTGATCGCGTGCAGCGGCCGCACCCAGTTCAGCGAGCCCGGCTTGCCCGACCGCGCGCCCCAGCGCATCGATTTCGGCCAGGGGAAGGTGCGGATGATGACGGGCAGGATCTCCGCGAGCACGTCGATGGCGTCGCGGCCCGGCTTCTCGATCAAGCCGATGTAGAAATCGCCCTTGGGATCGCGCTGGATTTTCGCTTCGTCCAGCGACTTCAATCCCGTCGCCTTCAGAAAGCCCTGCACGGCGGCCTCAGGCGCCCCGACCTTGGGTCCGCGCCGTTCGGTCTTGAGATCGGGCTGGCGCGCGGGGATGCCGTGCACAGTCAGCGCTAGCCGGCGCGGCGTGGCGAACGCCTTCGCGCCCTCGTAGACCAGGCCTTCGGCGACGAGCTTGTCGGTCACGAGGCGACGCAGATCGTCCGCCGCTTTGGCTTGCATGCGTGCGGGGATTTCTTCCGAGAAGAGTTCAAGCAAAAGATCGGGCATCAGGCCGCTCCGCCCGCTTCAGTATGGATCCAGGCCTCGCCGCAGGCTTTTGCCAATTCGCGCACGCGAAGAATGTAGCTCTGCCGCTCGGTCACCGAGATCACGCCGCGCGCATCGAGCAGGTTGAAGACGTGGCTCGCCTTGATGCACTGGTCGTAAGCCGGCAGCGCCATCAGATGCGCCTCGCGCTTGCCGTCCTTCCAGCCCGCGTCGAGATATTTCCGGCAGGCCGCCTCCGCCATCTTGAACTGCTCGAACAGCATGGCGGTGTCGGCCATTTCGAAGTTGTGCTTCGAATATTCCCGCTCGGCCTGCAGGAAGACGTCGCCATAGGTGACCTTGGCATCGCCCTCGCGACCGTTGAAGTTGAGGTCGTAGACGCGGTCGACGCCCTGCACATACATGGCGAGGCGCTCGAGCCCATAGGTGAGCTCGCCCGCGACGGGCGCGCATTCGAAGCCGGCGACCTGCTGGAAGTAGGTGAACTGGCTGACCTCCATGCCGTCGCACCAGCATTCCCAGCCCAGACCCCAGGCGCCCAGCGTCGGGCTCTCCCAATCGTCCTCGACGAAGCGGATGTCGTGCATGGCGGAATCGATGCCGATCGCGGCCAGCGACTTCAGGTACAGCTCCTGAAGGTTCGGCGGCGAAGGCTTCATGATCACCTGGAACTGGTAATAGTGCTGCAGCCGGTTCGGATTCTCGCCGTAGCGGCCGTCCTTGGGCCGGCGCGAGGGCTGCACGTAGGCTGCGTTCCAGGGCTTTGGCCCAAGCGCGCGCAGCGTGGTCGCTGGATGGAAGGTGCCCGCGCCCATCTCCATGTCGTAGGGCTGCAGGATCACGCAGCCCTGCTCGGCCCAGAACCGCTGGAGCGCGAGGATGAAGCCCTGGAACGAGCGTTCCGGGCGCATATGGGCGGGCAATGAGGCGTCCATCGTCAGATCGGGCTCTCGCGGGGGTTTTGAATCGCGCGGGACCGTATCGACGGCGGGGGTGGGAATCAAGGCGAAGGGGTCAATTGGGCAGTCATTCCGGGGCGATGCGCAGCATCGACCCGGAATGTCGAGCTTCCGGGTCCGCCCTACGGGCGTCCCGGAATGACGCCGCGCGTGAAGGCCTGCACCAATTAACCCGGCCGGTAAGCTCCGGTCACGGGGTCACGCTTCAGTGTCTTTATATCCCCCACAGGAGCGGCCTCGGCGACGCGCGACAGGCGCATCTCCTCCAGCTCCTGGTTGATCCGGACAGCGGTCTTGTAGGCCCAGCGGACCACGGCAAGCCCGCCCAGGACGCCCGCGAAAGCGACGAACGGCGGCATCGGTCGATCCTCATTCATGCTCAGCCCCCCACGCACATTCTCGCGCAGTCGGAGCTGCGCCGCAATTGGCCCGCAAGGGACCAAATGGCGCGGCAGCGCTAGCCTAGAACCCGAATTTGGCCCAAATGGCCCGCGTTTCGACCGCCGAGATCAGCTCGTCCGGCAGTCCGGCCATTGATTCCAGGGCCAGAAGCTGGCCCGCGCCAGGCGATTTCCGCCCCAACAGGCCTGACAGCAGACCGGTGGGCTGGGCAATCACGGGGGTGAGAACCTTCTCGCCATAACGGGCACGAAGAGTTGAGCGGAGATCGCCAATGCTGTCGGCGAGCCCCAGCGCAACGGCGCTATCGCCGGCCCAGTACTCGCCCGTGAACAGCGTGTCGTCCGCCCCCTTCAGCCGCCCGCCGCGGCTGTCCTTGACCAGCGCAATGAAGATCTGGTGGATCTCGCGCTGGATCGCTTTCAATCTGGCGACGTCATCGGGATTTTCCGGGAGGAACGGGTCGAGCATCGCCTTGTGCTCGCCCGACGTGTAGAGGCGCCGCTCGATGCCGAGCCGCCGGATCGCCTCCTGGAATCCAAAGCTGCCGCCGACCACGCCGATGGAGCCGAGGATCGAGGAGGGATCGCAGATGATCTCGTCTCCGGCGCAGGCGATCATGTAGCCGCCGGACGCCGCGACGTCCTCGACGAACACGAGGACCGGCAGCTTCTTCTCCGCCGCGAGCTGCTTGATGCGCAAGTAGATCTGGCGCGATTGCACCGGCGAGCCGCCGGGCGAATTGATCACCAGCGCCACCGCCTTGGCATGACGGTAGGAGAACGCGCGCTCCAGAACCTTGGCGACGCCGGCAAGCGTCAGGCCTGGACGCAGCGGCGTCACCGCGCCGATCACGCCGGACAGCCGCACCACCGGCACCACTGCCGTTCCGGGACGGAAGCGCGCCGGAAGGTATTGCATGAGCTTGTCGGCCAGGCCGGAACGCTCGGGATCATTCAATTGTTCGGCCATGCCCTTACCTCTGATTAACCATTTCTTATCACGCGAGTGTCATTGAAAGTCCCCGGAACGTGTTTTGCAGAATCCGCGTTGGGACGCTGCAATAGGCGGCGGAGGGACACGCCATGAAGATCTATCTGCTGTTGTTGCTGATCGGTGCGCTTTTCACGGCGATTCGCTTCACATCTGCGCCAGAACAGCAGACGGAATCTTTGCCGCAGTAGGCCATCACGGTTCCAGCGGCAACGCCGCCCGCCCCTCCAGAATAGCTATCACCTCTTTCCCAGGCACGTTTGACTCGTCGTTGAGCATGAGGCCCGGCAACAACCGCGTCGGAGCCCGGCCGCCCTTGACTGCGCGCACCAGCACGCGGATCGCGGGCTTTCCCGCTTCGCCGTGAACGGGCAGGATCGCGATGCTGCCGAAGCCGCGTGACAGCGCTGCCATGACGTCCGCGATTCCATCTGCGCGCCAGATAAGTGTCATCACGCCGTTCGATCGGAGGATGCGTCGCGCTGCGTGCACCCACGCATGCAGCGTCTCTTCCCTCGCCACATGCGCAGTGTGGCGCGCCTGATCGGGGGAGCCGCGATGGCGGGCGGCATCGTTGAAGGGCGGGTTCATCAGCACCGCATCGACACTGTCGGGCAGGAGTCCGCGTGCGGCAAACGCCTGCGCATCGGCGGCGACGTCGAGCACGATGGCCTCGGCCGTGATCGCATTAAGGGCGGCATTGCCACGCGCGAGCTCGGCCAGTTCTGGATCGATCTCGACCAGGCTGAGCCTGATCCCCTCGACGCGCCGGGCAAGCGCGAGCCCCGCCGTGCCGACGCCGGCGCCGAAATCGACCACGCGGTCCCCGGCGCGAGCGTCGGTCGCCGCCGCAAGCAGGATGGCGTCATGCCCGGCGCGATGGCCGGATCGCTTCTGCTTCAGGCGCAACTGCCCGCCGAGAAAGCCATCCTCGGTCAAATCGGCGGCCTCAATCATCGCCGCGCAGTTCGTGGCTGAGGCCGGCCTCGGTGAGGAGCGCCCTCGCCTCCTCGGCGTCGTCCTCGTGAACCAGGATCCGTCGCGGCAAGATGCCGAGGGAGGCCTCTATGATGCTCATGTTCTGGTCAAGCACCAGATGATGGATGTTGGCGCCGTCGAGCAGCGCCCCGATCGCCGACACCAGCACCATGTCGTTGGTCCGAACCAGTTCACGCAATTCGCATATCTCCTGCCTGGAGGGGGGTGGCGACAAATGTCAATGGTTCCGAGGTCTTGCCGCGTCCGCCGCCAGTTTCTATTGTCTTTCCGTCAGAATAGCCCTTCCGGGGCAAATATTGGAGACCGGCGTGGCCGTCATCGTACCTTTCGAAACTCCCGGCGCGTCGATCGAAGAGCTGGTTGCCCTTGTCGCCTCTGACATGGAGCGCGTCAACGCCACCATCCTGTCCCGGACCGGTTCGGACGTGACCATGATCCCGGAGGTCGCCAACCATCTGATCTCCTCCGGCGGCAAGCGCCTGCGCCCGATGCTGACGCTCGCCATGGCCAATCTTGCCGGCTACACCGGCGACGGCCACATCAAGCTGGCAGCGTCCGTCGAGTTCATGCACACCGCCACCCTGCTCCACGACGACGTCGTCGACGAGAGCGAAATGCGCCGCGGCAAGCTGTCGGCCCGCATGCTCTGGGGCAATGAGGCGAGCGTGCTGGTCGGCGACTTCCTGCTCGGCCAGGCTTTCCGCATGATGGTCGAGGTCGGCTCGCTGCGCGCGCTCGACATCCTCTCCGCGGCGGCCGCCACCATCGCCGAGGGCGAGGTGATGCAGCTGGCCGCCGCCAAGAACACCGCGACCACCGAGGACGAATATCT
>JAEYTQ010000733.1 GCA_023433965.1 Pseudomonadota bacterium
GAGCGGTTCGTGCCGGAGAGACTCATGCGTGCGATGGTGTTGCCCGCCCCGCGGGCACGGCTCCAGATGCAGGAGCGGCCTGATCCGATGCCGGGCGAGGGTCAGATCCGGGTGAAGATCAGCGCATGCGGTGTATGCCGGACCGATCTTCATCTCGTCGATGCCGAACTGCCCGACATTCGCTATCCCATCGTGCCTGGCCACGAGATCGTCGGCCGGGTCGATCGGTTGGGACCTCATGTGGCGACACATGCGCCTGGCGACCGGGTCGGCATTCCCTGGCTCGGCTTCACCTGCGGAGCGTGTCGCTTTTGCCGCGACGGTATGGAAAACCTCTGTGACGCGCCGCTGTTCACGGGCTATACGCGCGACGGCGGCTATGCAACCCACACCATCGCCGACGCACGCTATGCTTTTCCACTCGGCGAGGCCGTCAGCGACGTCGAGATCGCGCCTCTGCTGTGCGCCGGCTTGATCGGCTGGCGCTCTCTGGTCCTGGCCGGCCCCGCCGATAGGCTCGGCCTCTATGGCTTCGGCGCGGCCGGCCACATCATCGCGCAAGTCGCGGTCTGGCAGGGACGAGCCGTCCATGCCTTTACCCGACGCGGCGACGTCGCCGCACAAGACCTTGCACGTCGTCTTGGCGCCGTCTGGGCCGGGTCATCGGACCAAGTGCCCGATGAGCCGCTCGACGCTGCAATCATCTACGCACCGGCCGGCGAGCTGGTCCCGGCGGCGTTGCGCGCCGTCCGCAAAGGAGGTCGCGTCGTCTGCGCCGGCATCCACATGAGCGACATTCCAAGCTTTCCGTACGACTTGCTGTGGCAGGAACGGCAGTTGGTCTCGGTCGCCAATCTGACCCGGCAGGATGGCCTCGAGTTTCTCAGGATCGCGCCGCAGGCCGGGGTGCGCACCGAGACGACGGCGTATCCGCTCGATCAGGCCAACGAGGTCCTCAGTATGCTGCGGAATGGCCAGGTTCTCGGCGCGGCCGTGCTGACGCCCTGATGGTGGTTCCAATGTCCGCTTCCACGAAGGATGAAACAGCGGCTCAGGACTGCATCTTCCAGATGCTGACCGACCATCCCGGCGTGACGCGAATCGACACGCACGCAGCTTCGGTGTTTCTCGACGGCGACCGCGCGCTGAAGATCAAACGCGCTGTCCGGTTTCCGTTCCTCGATTATTCGACCCTCGAAAAGCGCAAGGCGGCCTGTGAGGAGGAGATCAGGATCAACCGGCCGCTGGCGCCGCAAATCTATCACCGCGTCGTCGCGATCACGGAAGAGCCGGACGGATCTTTGAAGGTCGGCGGCGCCGGCCGGCCGGTCGAGTACGCGGTCGACATGTCGCGCTTCGACGAGAACAGGACGCTGGATCATCTAGCCACGGCCGGCCCGCTGGACGCGAAACTCGCCTCGGCTACCGCCGACGCGATCGCGGCATCGCACGCGGCGGCAACACCTTCTGACGGAAAAGCATGGGTCTCTTCCATCCCGGCCCTCATCGACGGCAACCTTGACGGCCTGCGGGCAGTCGGACATTTCGATGCGCAAGCGATCGAGGCTCTCGGCGAGGCTTCGCACGCGGCCTATCTGCGTATTCGCCCTCTGCTCCTGGAGCGCGGCCACCAGAGCTTCGTACGCCGCTGTCATGGCGATCTGCACCTCGCAAACATCGTTCTGATCGATGACCGGCCCGTGCTGTTCGATGCGATCGAGTTTAACTCGCAAATGGCAACGGTCGACGTGCTCTACGATCTCGCATTCCCGCTGATGGACCTGTTGCAGCACCATCAGCCCGGCGCGGCGAACATGGTCCTGAACCGCTATCTGGTCGCGACGCCGGCCGACAATCTCGATGCGCTTTCGGCCCTGCCGCTGTTCATGTCGATCCGGGCGGCGATCCGCGCCCAGGTGGCTCTGGCACGGCTGAAACGGCCACATTCGGAGCATTCCGGCATTCTCGAGCAGGCACGGCGTTATTTCTTCCTCGCCGAGAGGCTGATCCGTCCTCCTGCTCCGCATCTGATTGCTGTTGGCGGTCTGTCCGGCACCGGAAAGACCGTCTTGGCGCAGGCGCTCGCGCCGGTCGTCCCGCCGCAGCCGGGTGCCGTCGTGCTGCGCAGCGACCTCGTCCGCAAGCAGATGTTCGGGGTCGAGGACACGCACCGCCTGCCGCCATCCGCCTACACGCCAGAGGTCGCGGCCCGCGTCTACGACACGCTGGCGCAGCACGCCCGGCGGGTGCTTATTCAGGGCCATTCAGTGATCATCGACGGCGTATTCGCCCGCGAGGATGAACGCGAGGCGGTCGCCGCGCTGGCGCGCGAGCGCGACGTGGCCTTGAGCGGTCTGTTCCTGGTCGCGGACCTCGCGACCCGACAGGCGCGGATCGGTCGCCGCCGGGGGGACGCATCGGACGCCACGCCGGAGGTTGCCGCGCTGCAGGAGCATTATGATATTGGCCATATCGGCTGGGCGACAATCGATGCATCGGGGACGCAGGAGCAGACGCTTCAGAACTGCCGGAATGCCATCGCTGCGGGACAAGCAAGGCAATCAAATTGATGCGGGCAAGGAAGTCGCGACCCAGCACGAGCTCGACGCCGATCACGCAGGCGAGGCCGGCGGCGCGGCGCAACCCGCTGCCCGCCCGGCTCAGCCCCGGCATGGCCTGCGACACGGCGTTCCGGATCATCGCCCGCCGGCACTTCGATGCGGTGCTCGCTCAGCACGACGGCACCTGCCGCGGCGATCCTGATGCTCTGCATCAGATCCGGATCGCGCTGACGCATCTACGGACCGCCATCCGCTTCTTCTCGTCGATGGTCGACGATACCCAGCGGCCGAGTGTCTGGGCCGAACTGAAGTGGTTGAACCGCCAGCTCGGCATGGTGCGCGATCTCGACGTGGCCATCGAGCGCGTCATCGCCGAGAGCGGCGAGGAGCTCGCCGTGGTCCCCGAGCTTCAGCACTGGAACGAGAAACGGGCGGAGAGCCACCGGCTGCTGGCCCGAGCGCTGCAATCTCCACGCTACCGCCGCCTGGTCGCGCAGGTCTCGACGTGGATCGAAAGCGGCCCCTGGTCGACCCGGCGCAGCAAGGAATCCATCCGGTTGCGCCGCCGCACGCTCGCCGACCACGCAATGGAGCGGCTGACGCAGTGGGAGACGACGCTGCTCAAGAAGGCCCGCAAGCTGAAGAGGCTCGATGTCGAGAAGCGTCACAAGCTGCGGCTGCTCAACAAGCGGATGACCTATTCGATCGAGTCACTCGCGGACCTGTTCGCCGATGGAGCGGCGACGAAGCAGAAGTCCGTTCTCAAGCAATTGCGCAAGGCGCAACGATCGCTCGGGCAATTGAACGACGATGCGCGAGGACAGGCGCTGGCAGCATCACTGAACGGCGCCGGTCTCGACGCCGGCCACCGCTTCCTCAACCGCAAGCGGGAAAGGAAGCTGTTGCGCACCGCGGCGGGGGCCTACCGGAAACTGGACAAGGCCAAGCCCCTCCGCTCCTCAGACCTTGCACCGAGGTCCGAGCCGGAGGTTTAAGTGTGGACATAGTCTCCCGGAGCATCCGGCAAGCCGAGGCTGTCTCCAAGTCCGATCGGCGGCGGATCGCAGGGGGCACCCGAGCGAGCCGCCAGCCAGTTGGTCCATTCCGGCCACCACGATCCTTCGACGCGCGGCGCCAGCTTCAGCCAGTCATCCGCACCGACATAGGACGCATCGGCAGCCTTGGTCAGCACCTGGTAGAAGTGGCCGGGCGCACCTGGAGGCGCGACGACACCGGCATTGTGGCCGCCGCTGGTCAACAGGAACGTCACATCGGCATCGACCTGATAGTGGATCTTGTAGACGGATCGCCATGGCGCAACGTGATCGGCGAGCGTGCCGACCACGAACATCGGCGTGTGAATGTCGGAGAGCGAGACGCTTTTTCCGTCGACGCGATAGCGGCCTTCGGCCAGATCGTCGTCGAGGAACAGCTTTCGTAAATACTCCGAGTGCATCCGGTAAGGCAGACGCGTGGCGTCGGCATTCCAGGCCATCAGGTCGCTCGGCTGCGCGCTCTCGCCCATCAGGTAATCGTGCGACAACCGAGACCAGACCAGTTCGTTGGAGCGCAGCAGCTGGAACGCGCCGGCCATCTGCGTCGTATCGAGATAGCCGCGCTGCCACATCATGTCTTCGAGGAAGCTCACCTGGCTCTCGTTGATGAAGAGCGTCAGCTCACCGGCTTCGGTGAAGTCGGTCTGGGCGGCCAGGAGCGTGACGGTGCTGAGACGATCATCCCCGTCACGCTCCATGGCGGCAGCAGCGATCGACAGCAAGGTGCCACCCAAACAATAGCCAAGCGCATGGGTCTTCCGGCCCGGCATGACCAGGCCGATCAAGTCCAGCGCCGCCATGACGCCCAGCTTGCGATAGTCGTCGAAGGCGAGGTCGCGATCCCTTGCATCCGGGTTGCGCCAGGAGATTGCGAACACGGTGAAGCCTTGGCCGGTCAAATATTTGACCAGCGAGTTATCCGGAGACAGATCGAGGATGTAATACTTCATGATCCAGGCCGGCACGATCAGGATCGGCTCGGGCCGTACCTGCGCGGTCGTCGGATGGTACTGGATCAGCTCGATCAGCTGATTGCGGTAGACGACCTTGCCGGGCGATACCGCCACCGTCTTGCCGACCACGAACTGCCCGTCGTCCCCCAGCTTCGAGTTGGAGAGCAGACGTAACAGATCGCTGCACCAGTTCTGCCAGCCGAAGACGAAATTCTCTCCACCGCTCTGAAATGCCTTCTCCAGCACCTTCGGGTTGGTCGCCGCGAAGTTCGAGGGCGCCAGCATGTCGAGCATCTGCCGCATCGAGAACTCGACGATGGCCTCGTTGGCGTGCGACACGCCGCGCACGCCGGTCGCAGCATCGCGCCACCAGTGCTCTGCGAGCAGAAATGCCTGCGCCAGCAGATTGAACGGCGGGGTTTCCCATTGCGATCCACTGAAGCGGCGATCCCGCGCCTGCGGCTGAATCACCGACCACGGCTTCTGCTCTGGCGAAATGGCGTGCGCGGCAGCTTCCGCGAGCCGGCCGGTATCGCGAAGGACGTTGCGGCAAATCTCCACTTGGCGCTGCGGCGCCGCGGCGAGATGCGAACTCCAGTCGAGCCACGCGAGCGACAACGCAAGCGGCGAGATCCCGCCCGTGAACCGCGCCAGCATCGCATGAAGGGCGCGATCCAATGCATAGGGCTCGGATCCAGGCTGAGAACCGGCGGCGACGGGCGCGGGTTCGCGGGCTTCGGCGGTTGCCGGCGAGCTGTCGGAACCGGAATCGGAAGGAGCAGGGAGAGCATGCACCGCCGGCTCATCGACCCGTGGAAATATCTGCACGACGCTCATAGGCTCACACCCCGCGGGCTTCAGTTCTGCGCAGCAGGATATGGTGGGGCCCAGACTTCGTCTTGAGCTGCATCAAACGCTGATCATCTCATTCGGCATCGACCGTGCTCGCCCGATTGACTTGCGTCAAACCGCACCTCGATACCCGGGCTAGGTTCGGCGCATCAAAATCTCAACAAGCGGAGTCGTCCATGCGCGCCCACCAGATCATGACCCGGTCGGTCATCTCGGTCACCCCCGACACCAGCATCGTCGAGGCGGCCAACATCATGCTGAAACGGCATGTCAGCGGTCTCACGGTGGTCGACGAGACCGGCAAGCTGGTCGGCGTCGTTTCGGAAGGGGATTTCATCCGCCGCAGCGAGATTGGTACTGGGCGCAAGCGCGGGCGCTGGCTGCGGTTCATCCTTGGTCCGGGCAAATCCGCCAGCGATTTCGTCCACGAGCACGGCCGCAAAGTTTCGGAAGTGATGACCGACTCGCCCGTGACCATCACGGAAGACACCGCGCTCGCGGAGATCGTCGACCTCATGGAGCGGAACAACGTCAAGCGGCTGCCGGTGGTGCGCGGCGACAAGGTCGTCGGGATCGTCTCCCGCGCCAACCTGTTGCAGGCCGTGGCGGGCCTCGCCCGCGAAGTGCCGGATCCGACCGCCGATGACGATCACATTCGCAGCCGCATCATCGATACCATGGAGAAGAACGACTGGTGCCCGTTCGGGCTGAATGTCATCGTGCGCGACGGCATCGTCCATCTCAGCGGCGTCATCACCGAAGAACGCGCGCGGCAGGCCGCGGTCATCGCCGCGGAGAACGTCGAAGGCGTCAAGAAGGTGCACGACCATCTGTGCTGGGTCGACACAATGACCGGGTTTTATGTCAACTCGCCCGAGGACGACGAGCTCGCCAAAGCGAGCTAACCAAAGCGAGCCGATCGGCAGACCTCAGCGCGGGATCACGGCGGTGGCCTCGATCTCGACGCGCGCCGCCTTCTCGACGAGACGGACGACCTGAACCAGGGCCATCGCCGGATAGTGCGCTCCGAAGACGTCGCGGTAGACCCTGCCCAGCTCCTTCAG
Organism: Pseudomonadota bacterium; assembly: GCA_023433965.1. Taxonomy (GTDB): domain Bacteria; phylum Pseudomonadota; class Alphaproteobacteria; order Rhizobiales; family Xanthobacteraceae; genus Bradyrhizobium. The sequence continues at coordinate 6,486 of JAEYTQ010000733.1, forward strand.
ATTGGCCAGGTACTCGTCCATGTCGACGACGTACCAGGTCAGGCGCATGAGGTGCTCGGGCCGGGCGCCGGCCTCGGCCAGGATCGCAGCGATGTTGTCCAGGGTCTGGCGCACCTGCGCGACGAAGCCATCGGCGAGCCGCTCTTCGGCGTCCCAGCCGATCACCCCGCCGGTGACGACGATGCGTCCCTCGGCGGCCATGCCGTTGGCATAACCCTTCGGCACCGGCCATCCTGACGGCTGGAGGACCTGCGCCCTGATACGCGCACCGTCCTCAGCTGCTGTCGGCAGTACCGCGAGTTGTGGGCCTTTCGGCGTGGTCACGGACAATTCTCTTTCCCTCTCTCATTCCGCCGCGACGCCGGATGACGTCGCCGCTGCTTGCGCCAATTGCCGCAGAGCAAAGCGTTTCAGCTTCCCGGTCTCGGTCTTCGGCAGTTGCGTAACGAACGCGATTGCGCGCGGATACTTGTACGGCGCGATCTCGCGTTTGACATGTTCCTGCAACTGGGCCGCGAGCTGAGCGTCAGGCGTCACGCCGGGCGCGGCGATGACATAGGCCTTTACGATCATGCCGCGCGCCTCGTCGGGGGCGCCGACCACACCGCACTCGGCGACCGCCGGATGCGTGAGCAGTGCCGCTTCGACGTCCGTCCCTGCGATGTTGTAACCGGCCGAAACGATCATGTCGTCGGAGCGTGACTGGTACCAGAAATAGCCGTCACCATCCATCAGATAGGTGTCGCCGGTGACGTTCCAGCCGTTCTGGACGTATTTCCGCTGCCGCTCGTCGGCGAGATAGCGGCAGCCGGTCGGTCCACGGACGGCGAGACGCCCCATCGTTCCGGGTGGCACGTCGCGCCCCTCATCGTCGACGATCTTGGCCTCATAGCCCGGCACCGGCTTGCCGGTGGCGCCGGGGCGAATCTCGTCCTCGGTCGCGCTGATGAAGATGTGCAGCATCTCGGTCGAGCCGATGCCGTCCATCAGCTTGATACCGGTCGCATTCAGCCAAGCATCGAATGTCGGCTTTGGAAGGGTCTCGCCGGCGGAAACGCACTTGCGAAGCGAGGAGATGTCACGGCCGGCAAGCTTCCCGAGCATGACCCGGTATGCGGTCGGTGCCGTGAAGCAAACCGTGGTCTTGTACTGCTCGATCGCATTCAGAATGTCGTCCGGCGTCGTCTTCTCCAGCACGACGAAGGAAGCACCGATATGCATCGGAAACAGCACGCCGCCGAAGCCGAACGTGAACGCCAGCGGGGCCGAACCGATGAAGCGATCCGTCTGCTCGGCCCGCAGAATGTTGCGCGCGTAGCCGTCGCAAACCGCCAGCATGTCGCGGTGGAAATGCATGGTGCCCTTGGGATCGCCCGTCGTGCCCGACGTGAATGCGATCAGGCAGATATCATCTGCGGCAGTATCGACGGCCTCGAACTCGGGGCTGGCATCGGCGATCAGCGCCTCCAGCGAGTCTGCCCCACCGTTGCCCCAATAGACCACCCGCTCGAGACCGGGCACAGTCGCCCTCGCCTTCTCCATCTCTTCGGAAAGCTTTCCGTCGCACAGCGCCAGCGCAATCTCGGCCTTCTGGATCGGATAGGCCAGTTCCTTGGCGCGCAGCAGCGGCATCGTCGCCACGCAAATTCCGCCAGCCTTGATCACCGCGAGATAAGTCGCGACCATCATCGGATTGTTGGCAGAGCGCAACAGCACCCGGCCGCCCGGAACGAGACCGAGCTCGTCGATAAGCACATTGGCGATGCGGTTCACCAGCGCTTGCAGCTCGCGATAGCTGTAGCTAACGGCCGGACTGATGACGCAGGACGCATCGCCATCGCCCTGCTCCACCCAGCGGTCGAGGAAATAGCTGACGCAGTTCAATCGCGGCGGATAGTGCAATTCCGGCCGCGTGAAGATGAACTCGGGCCAGAGCTCGCGCGGAGGCAGATTTTGCCGCGCGAACGTATCGACATGGGCCGTTGCGGCGTTGCCGTCATGGGAGCCCGTCACTTGAACCTTGGCGGCGTTGGCCATCGCACGCTCCTTTCAGCATGGATTGCACCCGGCAGCACGATCTGGAAACATTTTAGGCTTAAAACAATTTGGCGCAATAGCGGATTTTGGGCAGCCCGTGCTTTTTCCTGCGGCAAAAGGGATGGGCGGGGCCTTACGGTCGGCGTCGCGCGGCCGATTTCTGCGCTGAGGCCTTGGTCTTGGCCAACAGGCGCATGAGTTCACGCACGTCCTTCGGCGTCAGGTCGGCGAAGAGATCGGCGATCCAGGTTTCGTGTTCCGCAGCCATCCTGCGAAACTCGGCACGCCCGAGCTTGGTGAGGCGGATCACCTGGACGCGACGATCCGTCTCCGAGGTGCGCCGGTCGAGATGGCCCGACTCCACCAGGCGCTCGACGAGGCCGGTGACGTTGCCATTCGACACCATCATGCGCTTGGAGACATCGGACAGCGTCATGCCGTCAGGGGCCTTGTCGAGTTGCGCCATCAGGTCGAACCTGGGCAGGGTGACGTCGAACCGCTGCCGCAGCCGGCCGCGCACCTCGCCCTCGATCAGCGTGGTGCAGGTCAAGAGCCGCAGCCAGAGCCGAAGCTCTTCGGCGTGGTCCTCCGGTGTTTCGACGGCCTTGGTCTCGGAATCGAGCATCTGATGCAATCATTGACGGCAGGCATTGGCGCCGGCACGGATTCCCAACGTTTTGAACTTCAAATAAATCGAGGCCGGCTGCAAGTCCAAAGCTGCAACAATCGACCGCATGCCCATTGCTTTAGGCTTCAAACAATTGGCGCGCCGCTTGCATGCAACGAGCTGCTCGCGGGATGTGGCCCACGCGCTCAACTTGCCGCAGCGGCCATCATCGGCATAAGCTCGAACTGAACTACGTGGCTTGCAGCGCAAGCCCATCGTCACGAGGGACAGATCATGAAGACGCAAACGACCTTGGCTGCAGCCGCAATGCTGCTGGGCACCGTGGTGACCCCTGCGCTCGCCCAGGAAAAAATCAAGCTCGGCGTGATCGTGACCCTGTCGGGACCAGCCGCCGCACTGGGGCAACAGGTTCGCGACGGCTTCGCGCTCGCGGTGAAGGATCTCGGCGGCAAGATGGGCGGCCGCGATGTCGAGGTTGTCGTGGTCGACGATGAACTCAAGCCGGACGCGGCGGTGACCAAGGTCAAGGGCCTTCTCGAGCGTGAGAAGGTCGATTTTGTGGTCGGTCCGATCTTCTCGAACATCCTGCAGGCGATCCACCGGCCCATCACGGAATCGAAGACCTTCCTGATCAGCCCCAATGCCGGACCGTCGACCTTCGCCGGGAAGGACTGCAACCCGTTCTTCTATGTGACCTCGTACCAGAACGATCAGGTTCACGAGATCCTCGGCAAGGTCGCGCAGGATCGCGGCTACAAGCGCATGTACCTGATGGTACCGAACTATCAAGCCGGCAAGGATTCGGTGGCGGGCTTCAAGCTCGACTACAAGGGCGAGATCGTCGAGGAATCCTACATGCCGCTGAACACGCTGGACTTCCAGCCGGAGCTTTCCAAGATCGCCTCGCAAAAGCCCGACGCTCTCTTCACGTTCATGCCGGGCGGTCTCGGCGTCAATCTCGTCAAGCAATACCGGCAGGCAGGGCTCGCCGATACGATTCCGGTGCTCTCGGCGTTCACGGTGGATGAATCGACCCTGCCGGCACAGCAGGATGCGGCGGTGGGCATGTTCGGCGGCGCGAACTGGGCGCCCAATCTGGATAATCCCCAGAACAAGAAGTTCGTCGCCGCCTATGAGGCAGCCTACAACATCGTGCCCGGCACCTACGCCTTTCAGGCCTATGACGCGGCGATGCTGATCGACAGCGCCGTCAAGACCGTGAAGGGTGACCTCTCCAACAAGGACGCTGTCTCAGCCGCTTTGAGGAAGGCCGATTTCACCTCACTGCGCGGTGCCTTCAAGTTCAACACCAACGGCTATCCGGTTCAGGACTTCTATCTGACCAAGGTCGCCAAGCGTCCGGATGGCAAGTTCCAGACCGAGATCGTGCAGAAGGTCTTCGAGAACTACGGCGACCGCTATGCCAAGGACTGCAAGGCCAAGAACTGAGCGCGTACCGCGCCAAGGGAGCACTGGAATGAAGAGTGAAATCACCGGCATCACCCTGGCCAATGAGGGCATCCAGGGAATCTCCTGGAACATTCTCGGCCAGACCTACGTGCCAAAAAGCTATGCCGAGCACAGCTTCTCCTGGCACGCGACGCTGCCGCCGGGGACGTTCGTGCCGCCGCACATCCATCCCGACCAGGACGAGTATCTCTACATGCTGGAGGGCAAGCTCGATTTCGTGCTCGGCGGTTCGGAGGCGCAGGCCACCGCCGGCGATCTGATTCGGCTCGGCATGGGCGTGCCGCATGGCATTTTCAACAAATCGGACCAGACCGCCAAGGTGCTGTTCTGGGTCTCCCCGAGCCGCAGGCTGTTCGACCTGTTCTGGGGCCTTCACAACATGAGGGAGCAGAAGCCCGAGGACGTGGTGGCGATGGCCGCCGAGTTCAACATCCACTTCCTGCCGCCGCCACCCGGCGCCGGCTAGCGACCGATCTCAAGCGCGCACTGCCGCAAGTCCCGGCACTGCGGCGAAGCCGGCCTTGGTGGCATAGCCGCGCACGATGGCCTCGCGCTGGGAATAGCTCAGGACATTATCGACATTGTCGAAGCCATCAGGCGCGAGCTGCTCGACGGCGTCGATGACCCCCTCGGGACCGCCGCGGCGATTGGAGCGGACGATCTCGGCCGTCATCGGCAGGCGTTTCTTTTCATATTCGAGCGGCGCCTGGCGCGGATGCTCGGCGCGCACCAGCGCGTCCGCAAGGCAGCGCGCATCCAGGATCGCCTGCGAGGCGCCGTTGGAGCCGACCGGATACATGGGATGCGCAGCATCACCGAGCAGCGTGACCCTGCCCGACGACCAGTAGGGCAAGGGATCACGGTCGCAGGTCGGATACTCGTAGAACTCGGGCGTTGCCGATATCAGGCTCTTCACGTCGATATGGGGTACCGAGAAGCGCGCGACGTGGGGCATCAGTTCCTCGCGCCGGCCCGGCCGCGACCAGTCTTCTTTCCGTGGCGGAGGCGCATTGCCCTCCCCCACCTTGACCAGCACCGCCCAATTGGTGAGGCGGCTTGCCTGGCTCGATCCTTCTGCGATCGGATAGATCACCACCTTGGCATTGAGGCCGCCGGCCACGATCATGGACTTGCCGGTGAGGAACAGCGGCCAATCACGGGCACCGCGCCACAACATCAACCCGTTCCAGCAGGGCGGACCTTCGTCGGGGAACAGGCTCTCGCGGACGCGTGAGTGGATGCCGTCGGCGCCGATCAGGATATCGCCGCGCGCGGTGTGGACATGCGCACCGGTGCGATCGAAGAAGTAAGCGGAGACGCCACCTTCGTCCTGCGTGAAAGCGCCGAGCCGGCATCCCGTGTGAATCGCCTCGCGGCCCAACCGCTCCTCGACGGCGCGATGGATCACACCCTGCAGGCGGCCGCGATGGATCGAGAATTGCGGCACGTCGTGGCCCGCGTCGATGCCGCGGGCTTCGCGCCAGACCTCCTGGCCGTGGCGATTGAGATAATAGAGCTGATCGGTGCGGATTGCGACGTCGTCGAGCTTCTGCAACAGGCCGAGCCCGGCCAGTTCGCGCATGGCATGCGGCAGCGTATTGATGCCGACGCCGAGCTCGCGAATGGTGTCGGCCTGCTCGAAGATCTCGCAATCCAGGCCGCGCGAGCGGAACATCAATGCGGTGGTGAGACCTCCGATACCGCCACCGACGATAATCGCCTTCATCGCCCTAACTCCACTCGACACACAGGCAATGGGTTAACGTCGCACGGGCGGTCACTCCGCCGCAAGCGGCTTTGTCGCCTCCGCCTTGAGC
>JAEYTQ010000748.1 GCA_023433965.1 Pseudomonadota bacterium
CCCGGCCTCTCGCCAGATGGCTGGGCCTGGCGGCCGCGCCAACTTTCGCACTCATGGCCGTGCTGACGGCCATGAGCGGCGGCGGGACGGCGGATGCGATCTGCGGCGCCGGATCTTGGCTGAGCGATATGGCTCCGATGTATCTCTTGATGAGCGTGTTTCATGCAGCGGCGTGGCTCAAGCTGATCGCGACAGATGGGGCACGCTCAGCCGATAAGCCCGCCGCCGGTGTGCACGCCTCGTCCTTCGGGACGCGCGCAAGGGCGCGCTCCTCAGGATAGGGTAACTGCGCGGGGGCGCCGTTACTGCCCACCCGCCGCCTGCAAATACGCCGCCACCTTCGCCGCCTCTTCCGCCGAGATGCCGCCATAGGGCTGCATCTTGTGGCCGGAGACGACGTCGTCCGGCCTGACCATGAAGCGGGTGAGCTTGTCCTGGTCCCAGTTGAAGCCGGCGTCCTTCATCGCGGAGGAGTAGTTGTAGTCCGGCAGCGAGCCGGCCTTGCGGCCGACGATCTTGTTGAGATTCGGACCGAGGCGGTTGTCGCCTTCCTTCATGGAATGGCAGGTGCGGCAGGAATTGTTGAAGGCCTGCTGGCCGGCGGCGTCACCCGCGGGTTGCTGCGCGAGCGGCGAGGTCGCGGACAGGAGCAGCGTCAGTGCCCCGCCGGCGATCGCGTGCGGCCGTCGGCTCGGCGGGGATTGCAGGCGTGATTGCATTTGCGCCTCCTTCGGGGACCCGCGTCGCGCAAGCCGCGTCGGGGATGTCGAGGGCAAACGAAAACGGCCCCGGCGAGTTCCGGGGCCGCTCGCGTCACGATGTCCTGTGGTTTCAGCGCGCGGGGGCGCCGAGGTCTGCACGGCGCTCAGTCATCGGCAGCACGATCACCTTGGTGCCGACGTTGACGCGGGAATAGAGGTCGGTGACGTCCTCGTTGGTCATGCGAATGCAGCCCGAGGAGACGCGCTTGCCGATGGTTTCGGGGGCGTTGGTGCCGTGGATGCGGTAGATAGTGCCGCCGAGATACATGGCGCGCGCGCCGAGCGGATTGCCGGGGCCGCCGGCCATGTGGCGCGGCAGGTAGGGCTGGCGGGCGATCATCTCCGGCGGCGGAGTCCAGGCCGGCCATTCGGCCTTGCGGCTCACCGACTGGATGCCGGACCAGGTGAAGCCATCGCGGCCGACGCCGATGCCGTAGCGCAAGGCTTGGCCATTGCCCAGCACGTAATAGAGATAGGTGTTCGGCGTATCGATGATGATCGTGCCCGGCGCTTCCCGTGTCGCGTAAGCGACGGTCTGGCGGCGGAAGCGGGCCGGCATCTCGACGGCGTCCTGATCCTCGGACGGCTCGGTCTGGTAGGCCGGCGCCTGATAAGGCTGGAACGGCTGAGGTGCGGCCATCGGCGGCAGCGGCTGGAAGAACGGGAAGATCTGCATCGGCGCGGCGTTAGCCGCACCAGCGAACGCGATCGCGGAGATCGCCACTGCACCGACCGCAACGGCGCGCGAATAGGTCTTGAAGGTGTCCAGATTGAACATGTGATCGCCCCTGTTTGCTCGGTGTTGTCGCTCACCGCGGCACCGTTTCGGTGCTCCGTTGCGTAAGATCACTAACGGCAAAGCGTTTCGGGACATTTGCGCGAAAAGCCGGAAATGGTTTCGTGGCGGCAAGGATTGTTTCATGACAGTTTCGTGGCCGTGACGGCCCGTTAACGAACAAAACAGCGCGCCGACATTTCGATGACGTCACACGCCTGAAATATCCTTCGTTGATGGTCGATGCCTGAGAATCATCAAACTCTCGGGATTTTCCGATGCGGGTATTAATCGCGACCGACGCCTGGCATCCGCAGGTGAACGGCGTGGTGCGGACGCTGACCTCGCTGGCGAATGCGGCCAAGGCGCTCGATGTCGAGATCGTCTTCCTCACCCCGGACGGCTTTCGGTCCTGGCCGCTGCCGACCTATCCGGGCCTGCGCTTTGCGCTGCCGAGCAGCAAAGAGATCGCGCGGCGGATCGAGGTCGCGGCCCCTGATGCGCTGCACATCGCGACCGAGGGCCCGATCGGCTGGGCGGCGCGGGCCTATTGTCGCCGCAACGCCCTCGCCTTCACCACCTCCTACACGACGCGCTTTCCGGAATATGTCGCGGTCCGGACCGGCATCCCCGCAAGCGTCGGCTATGCCGTGCTGCGCCACTTCCATGATGCCGCCGCGATGACGATGGTGGCAACGCCCTCGCTGCGGCAGGAGCTGTCCGAGCGCGGCTTCAAGCGGTTCGGATTCTGGACGCGCGGCGTCGACACCGAGCTGTTTCATCCCGATGCTCCGGCCGAGCTCGAGCTGCCGCGCCCGATCTTCATGACGATGGGGCGCGTGGCGGTGGAGAAGAATCTCGAAGCCTTCCTCTCGCTCGACCTGCCCGGCACCAAGGTCGTCGTCGGCGACGGCCCGCAGAAGGCCGCATTGGAGAAGAAATATCCCGCCGCCGTCTTCCTCGGCGAGAAGAAGGGCGCCGATCTCACCGCGCATCTCGCCGCGGCCGACGTGTTCGTGTTTCCGAGCCTGACCGACACGTTCGGCGTGGTGCAGCTGGAGGCGCTCGCCTGCGGCACGCCGGTCGCGGCATTCCCGGTCACCGGTCCGAAGGACGTCATCGCCGATCATCCGATCGGCGCGATCGACCACGATCTGCGCACCGCGTGCCTGCGCGCGCTCACCATGTCGCGCGAGACCTGCCGCAATTTCGCGCTGGAGCGCTCCTGGGAGAACAGCGCGCGCCAGTTCGTCGGCAACCTCACGTCACTTCAGCCCAGCCGCGCCTTGCGCGCCTCGCCTCGGATGGCGCGGCGGCCGGTGCGCGGTTGATCCTCAATTAGAACCACAGCGAGAACCATCGATGGCCAAGATCATGAACCTTGACGGCACCCAGCAACTCGACCTCACCCGCGGCACGGTGGAGCAGGCCTATGACCGCTGGGCGCCGGTCTACGATCTCGTGTTCGGCGGAGTGTTCGCCAAGGGCCGGCAGGCGG
>JAEYTQ010000772.1 GCA_023433965.1 Pseudomonadota bacterium
GATACACCATCCAGCGTCCGACCGAGGACAGGTTCCTGCTGACGATCGAGGAGCTCAAGAACCGCATCGCCGTGCTGATGGGAGGACGCGCATCGGAGCGCCTGATTTTCGACGGTGCGATCTCGACAGGAGCCGCCGACGATCTTCAACGCGCGACCGAGGTCGCGATCGAGATGGTGACCAGATACGGCATGGACGAGACGGTGGGACAGCGTACCTATGCGCCGAAGCCGCAAGCGTTCCTCGGAGCGGCCCAGGACAAGATCGCCGGGGCGGCCGAGGCGACCGGCCGCGAAATCGATCTCGCCGTCCGCAATCTAATCGAGGAGGGTAACCGCCGCGCCCGGGACATCCTCCAGCGGCGGCGTGCCGACCTCGATGCCGGCGTGGAGCTGTTGATCGCGAACGCAACGGTGACGTCCGAGCAGTTCGCCCCGCTGCTCGGCGAGCGCAGCGACGACAGTAAGCCCGTCGCCGCTTGATCGTATGCCACGCACGAGCGGTCACGGCTTCCGAAAATGTTCGATTCCGCCGCCCGAAACGATCAGATCCCGCGCGAGTTGACCTTCCTGCGCAGGCGGTGACACGAATCCTCCAGGAGTGTCTGGAGGTTCTCGATGTTCACCAACAGCTCCTCTGCGTGGCGGCGTTCGGGCGTTCCGGAAGCAAATCGGTCGCGTAGATTTGCGACGTACTCCACGCGCTTGCGTCCGGCTGCGGTTCGAATCTCGCAGAATTCGAGTTGCTCCAGATCATTGCCGAGCCCGTCCATCTCGGAAATCAGCATCTTGGTGATGGCGTTCCGGCGCTGGGGCATGAGGTCGGCGCCGTTCAACAGCGCGATGTAATGGTCGACATTCGCGCGAGCGATGTAGCGATCCATGACTCACTCCCGGTAACGTCCTCGACACTCGCAGTGGGGAACGGCGAAAACAGCCTCTCATGCAGACAGAGGTTGTATGGTATTATAATAGTTCGACGGCGCCAGTCATCCGAAATTTTGCGATCCCGCCGACGGGGAGATCGGTGCGAACCGTGTCGCGGCAGATCGGCGTTGATCCGGATCAAGCCCTGGGATCAGCCGGCCCGCTACCATGTTTTACGCAAAGGGAGTCGGTTACGACTCCCAACGTCGCCGCCGAGGCCCATCCCATCTCGGCGAGCCGCTTTCCAGAACGATTGATTTCAACGGAACCGCGCGACACCGCGGGAAGAGGCCGATGCCCACCTACTATTTTGATATCAAGGACGGCGTGCCCGTCCGGGACAGGTCGGGACTGGAGCTCGCGAGTGATGGCGCCGCCATCGCACACAGCAAGAGCCTGGCCGGCAGGATGCGTGAGGGGAAGCCGCTAGGTCATCCCGAACTCGAGATCGTCGTCGTCGAGGAGAGCGGCCGGGAGGTTCATCGCGAGCCGATCTATCCAGGACCGGCTTGAGCACGGCGAGAAGTCCCGGCCGGAGGCGAGTGTGCGCCGGAGGGCTCAGCGTCTTCGGAGGGGCGCGCACACCGTGTCGCCGACGGCGTTGATTCGGAAGTGACGACTTCCCGCACCGGGATCATCGGTCGTCGCGCACGCGAAAAGGATCGGCAGCATCGTCGTGGCCGGAGCGGCTGCTGAAGAACATCAGGGCCATGAGGCCGCACCCGATCAGGAGCGAGAAAAAGGTTCCAAGCCCCAGCGCGATCCACCCGTGCTTGCTCATCTCGACGCCGCTGCTCGCTCCCCATACCGATACTCCCCAGACGCCCGTGAGGATCAACACGGCTCCCAGGACGAGCAGCAGGATGATTTGACCAGCGCTGAGGCTTCGCATGACAGTGTCCTTGATGATGTTCCTCGGGCCGGGTGGCGGTGTGACCGCCAGCAACTGAACCGCCGGGACGTGGAGCCCCGACGGTCAGTGCGGGACCAGCGGGTTCCAGAGGACGGACGGTACAGCGACATCCCGAGTGGCTTTTTGGAGGCTACCGTACCGCCGACATCGACTTCTTTGCTCCACAACAAACAAGGCCACGACATCCTGCATTATTTTACGTCCTGCGAAATCGCGGGCGACATCAGGCACCAAGCCATCGTGGCGACGCGACCGCATCCGTGTTTCGGCATTGGAAGGGATGAAAAGTGGGTTTCCCACCGCATCAAGATAGCTGTTCCGGCCGCGCCCGGCTCGGCGACCGTGAGCAGAGCCGCGCGGCATGAGCATCACGATCGAGATCGACCACGCCAAGACGCGGGCCAAGGCTGCAGCGCATGCCGGGCTGCCGGTCCTGCCGCAGGCAGTCAAAGGCCCCATTCGCCGGCTGAAATGGGGTATCCTGCTGCTGACGTTGTCGATCTACTACGTTACGCCCTTCATCCGCTGGGAGCGGGGTCCTGATGCACCCGACCAGGCGGTGCTGCTCGATTTCGCGAACGGCCGTCTCTACGCATTCTTCGTCGAGATATGGCCGCAAGATCTCTATCTCGTCACAGGTCTTTTGGTTCTCGCTTCGACCATCCTGATCCTCGCGAACGCCCTCGCGGGGCGCCTTTGGTGCGGCTTCGCTTGCCCTCAGACGGTGTGGACCGACCTATTTCTCCTTGTCGAGCGCTTGATTGAGGGGGACAGGCGCCAGCGCCTCAAGAGCATCGGAGCGCCCCTTGCGCCGAAGCGGGTTGGCCAGCTCATCGCAAAACACGCGATATGGCTGTTGCTCTCGTTGATGACCGGCGGCACGCTGATCTTCTATTTCACCGACGCCCCGACGCTGGTCGGAGGTCTGATCGCCGGCAACGTCTCCGCCAACGCCCTGACCTGGATCGCGGTTTTCACGGGTACGACTTACGGACTTGCCGGTTTTGCGCGCGAGCAGGTCTGCACGTTCATGTGCCCTTGGCCCCGCTTGCAGGGCGCGATCTGGGATCCCGAAGCCTACACGGTCAATTATCGGGACTACCGCGGCGAGCAGCGTATTTCGGCGAAGAAGGCCGCCGAGCTGCGACAGCAGGGCAAGCCGGCAGGCGATTGCGTCGACTGCGGCCAGTGCGTCGCGGTCTGCCCAATAGGGATCGATATCCGCGAAGGACCAAATTTCGCCTGCATCAACTGCGGTCTCTGCGTCGATGCCTGCGACGGCGTGATGGCCAAGCTGGGCCGCCCGAGGGGACTGATCGACTACGAAAGTTGGACCAACATCGAAAGGGGGCGTCGCAACGAGCCGTCTCGCAATCGTATGCTGCGGCCGAAGACCATAGGCCTGACGGCGGCCTGCCTCGCGCTTGCCGGCATGATCGGCGTCGCGTTTGCGACGAAGACCTCCGCGGTGCTGTCGGTCCAGCACGATCGGGATCCCGTTGCCGTCCGCCTGTCCGACGGGTCGCTGCGCAATGCCTACACGGTGAAGCTGCTGAACAAGTCGTCGATCCCTCACCGTTATGCGATATCCGTCACCGGCATCGATGCCAAATTGTCCATCGTGGGCAACGAGGCTCTGGCTCCGACCGAGGTTGCCCCGGATGCATCGGAGTCCTTGCGCGTGACGTTGACGGCAACCGTTGCCGGGAACTGGGACGTGGTGTTCACGGCTCGCGACGAGACAGGTGGTACGATCTCCGCCACGGACCGGTTCCTCGAGCGGTAGCCTCCATGTTCGATTGGAAGTCTATTGCTCAACGCCACGTGAAACGCCGTCAGCGCCGCAGGTATCGCCCTAGGTGACCGTCGTCCTTGCGCTTCGGTCCGTCACTTCTTCCGGCTGTTCGCCACGGGCGAGAAGATCTGGTTGGCTGGAGGCTGCCCGCCGGTCGGAACGGTGATGGCAATGAAGCCGCGTCCCATCGAGGTGTGGCAGGCGTTGCAGCCGTCGGTCAGCGTGCGCATGGAAGCTGCGAACTTGCGATCGTCGCCTGCCGCGATCGCGTCAGCAACCGAGAGCAGCGGCTCCTTCATCGTGGTCACGTTGCTGACGGGGACTGCAGGATAGAATATGGCTGCTTCGGCCAGGCTGTTCGTCAGCTGCCGCAACTCGTAGGCGGCCAAGTCCCAGTTCTTCGCCTTGCCCGCATACCAGAGCTTGAGATGCTCGAGCTGCGCCATGCCCATGACCTGGACCAGGCGCGGCGCTTCCTGGCTCGCGTTCGCGGAGGGTGGAAAGTCGGACTGAGCCATCGCGGATGTCACCGCACCCGCCGACATCGCGAGAACCACGCACCATTTTTTCAGCGTCATCCGAGCATTCCCCGTCAATCTCGACCTTTCCTAGCAGAGCCGCGTTCCCTGCCTTTGCGGTGAATCAAGCTTTCGCGTTCCCGCCGCATGCGCGGGGGCGCCTTGGCGACTCAATTCGGTCTTCCAAGAAGCTTTCGGATGATCTTCCTCAAATTGTCGGCGTACTCTTCGACGACCTGGCGCCTCTCTGCCGATGGCGAAGGCTGACCGTCATCGCCTTTGTCCCTCGGCGGGATTTTCGTCCGGGATTTCCCGCGGATGAGCGATGCGACTTGCTTCGGCACTTTCACGGCAATTCCGGCCTCTGGATCGAGCTGCCCGCGCTGTTCGAGGTAACGCTAGACGCGTGAGGCCGCCGGATCGCACTTGGGGCAGCGGCCGTCGGCGGCTGCTCCGAGCTGACGGCCGAGCTCGGTCCTGAGAGCGTCCTTGTCCCACTCCGTGCCGTCGCTCTTGACGACTCGTTTGGCGCGTTCGAAGGCGTGGCTCTCGGCAGCGTCGTCTCCGATGCGAACGACCACGTCGTCGTGGAAGGGGCAAACGGTCGTCGCGCGGGTCGTCTCCAGTGCGTAGCGCACGACGGCAGTGAGATCGTCGGTGTGAATGTCGGCCAGCATATCGGCTCTCCTGATCGGGTACTCCAGCGCCTTTCGGCAGCGGACCTTCGGACAGCGTTCCCGATGCCGACACGAGGTTATGATCGGTGTCACAGATTTGTCTTGATCCAGCTCAATGGGACCGGCCGCGGCCGATCGCGACTGCGCATCGGCGTGTCGCGACATCGTTGCCCCCGCGTGCACCCGTTCCGGGTATTTGCCTAAGTATTGACCCGCAATTTCAATGCCCGGGCGGCTGGCGCATATATCCAGCATGGAGCGCAACATCCTATTCAAATGCCCGCGCACGGGAATGAACGTGCAGCACTGGCTCTCCGGCGCACTGTCCGGCGCCGCGGATACGCATGTCTCCGTTCGATGCCCCGCCTGCGCTGCGCTGCACTTCGTCAACGTCACGACCGGCAGGATGTTGAGTGAAGGGACCGGTCAGCGCCCTCGGTACGCATCCGATGAAGCCCGGTCGCGACAGCCGCAGGCGGCGCTCGCACCCACCGAAAGCTGAGAACGTGCGCCCCGCCGTGTCGCTTGAACGGGTCCTGCCATGGGCCCTGGTCGCGATTGCAATCGCGGGATTGACCGCAGGTCTTCTGGCGCGAGCCGCGGGCCGGCCTGACCTCGCCGACCTCGCATGGGCGCTCGGGACTGTGCCGGTGATTGCAGGGCTGGCGGTTTCGATCGTCAGGGATCTCTTGAGCGGCCGGGTCGGCGTAGACGCGATCGCGCTGCTGTCGATGAGTGCGGCCTTGGCGCTCGGGCAGCCGCTTGCCGGCGCCGTTGTCGCGCTGATGTATTCCGGCGGCAATGTGCTGGAGGAGATCGCGATCGCACGGGCCGAGCGGGACCTGCGGTCGTTGGTCGATCGTGCACCGCGGCAGGCACATCGCAAATCCCGCGAGCGGATCGAGGACGTTCCGATCGAGGACGTCGCGATCGGCGATGAGCTTCTGGTGCGGGGCGGCGAGATCGTGCCGGTCGACGGCGTTGTCGGCTCGCTCTCCGCCACGATCGACGAGTCCGCGGTCACGGGCGAGCCGATCCCGGTGCAGAAGCCACGCGGAAACGCCGTTCTCTCAGGTTCCCTGAATGCGGGTGAGGCGTTTCAGTTGACCGTGACCGCGACGGCCGGCGAGAGCACCTACGCCGGCATCGTCCGCATGGTGACGGCAGCGCAGACGGCGAAGGCCCCCTTCGTGCGGCTGGCCGACCGCTATGCGCTGATCTTCCTGCCGGTGACACTCGTCATCGCCTTCGTGGCCTGGTTCATCTCGGGCGACTTGACGCGCAGTCTTGCCGTGCTGGTGGCGGCCACGCCTTGCCCCTTGATCTTGGCCGCGCCCGTCGCCTTCATCGCAGGGGTGGCGCAAGCGGCCCGCCGCGGCATCCTGGCCAAGGGCGGCGGAGCGCTGGAGGCGCTGGCCCGCGCCCACACCGTGCTGTTCGACAAGACCGGCACCCTGACGGTGGGCGGGGCGCGGTTGCTCTCTGTAGAGGTCGCACCGGGGGAGGATCCGGACGAGGTCCTCATGCTCGGGGCGTCGCTCGAGCA
>JAEYTQ010000809.1 GCA_023433965.1 Pseudomonadota bacterium
CCTATCGGCTGCGGCGCGTCTACTATTCCGCCTTCAGCCCAATCCCCGATGCGAGCCGCTCGTTGCCGCTGGTGCAACCGCCCTTGCTGCGCGAGCACCGGCTCTACCAGGCCGACTGGCTGATGCGCTTTTACGGCTTCGACGTTGCGGAGATCGTCGACAACAGCGCGATGCTGCCGCTCGATATCGATCCCAAGCTCGCATGGGCGCTACGCCACCGCGACCGTTTCCCGCTCGACGTCAACCGCGCCAGCCGCGAGGAGCTGCTGCGCGTGCCCGGCTTCGGCACCAGGACGGTCGAGCGCATCATCGCGACGCGGCGTAGCACCACGATCCGCCTTTCCGATCTCGCGCGGCTGCACGTGCCCCAACGCAAGGCGCTGCCCTTCATCGTCCTCAGCGATCACCGTCCATCGCCGCATCGTCTCGATGCCGCGGGACTGATCGAACGCTTCAAGCCGAAGGCAACACAATTGGGGTTTGGCTTCTGATGCAGTACATCACCCTCGACACCGAAACCGATTTCGACGGCTGGCGCAAAGCCGCGCGCTGCCTCGTGCTTCATCACGTGCAACCCGGCGACGTCACTTGGACCGTGCAAGGCGGCGAAGCGGAGTTGTTCGCACCGTCCTCCCCATCACCGATTCTCGAGGTGAACGACGGCACCTTCAACGTACCAGGCAAATTCGTCGAGCTCGCCAAGGCCGCGATCCTGCATCGCGATGGCGAACGCTTTGCGATCCTCTATCGCCTGCTCTGGCGATTGAAGGACGATCACGACCTGATCGAGGCCGCGACCGACCCCGATGTCGCGCAAGTGACGGCGATGGCAAGAGCGGTCCATCGCGACGAGCACAAGATGCATGCCTTCGTCCGCTTTCGCGAGATCGGCAGGGAACGCGAGGCGCATTACGTCGCCTGGTTCGAGCCGGAGCATCACATCGTCGAGCTCGCCGCTCCGTTCTTCGCCAAGCGCTTTGCCGACATGCCATGGTCGATCCTGACGCCGGAGCTCTGCGCGCATTGGGACGGCCACGCGCTTTCGTTCACGCCGGGTGTCAGCAAGAGGGAGGCGCCGGGCGAAGACCGGCTGGAGGAAACCTGGCGGCGCTATTACGCCAGCATCTTCAATCCGGCCCGGCTCAAGGTGAAGGCGATGCAGGCCGAGATGCCGAAGAAATACTGGAGGAACCTGCCCGAGGCCTCGATCATTAAGCCCTTGATCGAGGACGCCGAGCGCATGACCGGCGCCATGATCGCCAATGCCGCAACCGATCCGCACAAGCCTCAGAAGCGGCCGGAGGCCCCGATGACACGCAAGTCCGCCGCCAACGATCTCGAAGCGCTGCGCGAGGAAGCCGCCCATTGCCGCGCCTGCCATCTCTACAAGGACGCGACCCAGACCGTGTTTGGCGAGGGACCGAAGTCGGCCAACATCATGCTGGTCGGCGAGCAGCCCGGCGACAAGGAAGACCTCGCCGGCCATCCCTTCGTCGGCCCGGCAGGCCAGATGCTCGACCGCGCGCTTGAGGAAGCCGGCGTCGACCGCAAGAAGGTCTATGTCACCAACGCGGTCAAGCATTTCAAATTCGTGCCGCGCGGAAAGATCCGCTTGCACCAGAAGCCGAACACGCCCGAGATCCGGGCCTGCCGGCAATGGTACGAGCGGGAAGTTGCGGCGCTCCAGCCCGAATTGATCGTGGCGATGGGCGCCACCGCTGCGCAAAGTGTGTTCGGCAAGATCACCCCGATCGGCAAGAATCGAGGCCGGCTCATCGAGCTTCCCGACGGCCGCAAGGCGCTGGTCACCGTGCACCCGTCCTATCTGCTTCGGCTGCCTGATCCGGAAGCCAAAGCGCTGGAATATCGGCGCTTCGTCGAAGACCTGAAAATCGCCGCGAGCCTGCAGAGAGAAGCCGCGCGCGCCGCGTGAATTACGACGCCGCGAGCTGCTCCTCGACGAGCTTCACCCAGTAGGATGTGCCGTAGACGATCGCCTCGTCGTTGAAATTGTAGGCGGGGTGATGCAAGCCGGCGCTGTCGCCGTTACCGCAGAAGATGAAGGCGCCGGGCCGCGCTTCCAGCATATAGGCGAAATCCTCGCCGCCCATCAGCGGCGCCATCTCGTGCACATTGGCCTCGCCCGCGACCTGAGTGGCAATGCGCCGCGCCACTTCGGTCTCCGCCGCGTGATTGTTCACGACGGGATAATTGCGCTTGTAGCGCAGGTCGATCTTGGCGCCGGTGATCTGCGCCACGCCCGCCACGACCTCATGCACGCGCTTCTCGACCAGCTTGCGCACCTCCGGCGACAGCGTGCGGATGGTGCCTCGCAGCGTTGCGGTCTGTGGAATGACGTTGCGGGCGTTGCCGGCGTGGAATTCGCAGATCGAGATCACCGCGGATTCGAGCGGATCGACGCTGCGCGCCACGATCGACTGCAACGCCGTGATCACCTGCGCGCCGACCAGAACGGAATCGACGCATTTATGCGGACGCGCGGCGTGGCCGCCGAGGCCCTCGATCATGATATCGACCTCGTCGGTCGCCGCCATGATCGGACCCGGCCGAATCGCGAACGAGCCGATCGGGATGCCGGGACCGTTGTGCATGCCGTAGACCTGCTCGATGCCGAAGCGTTCCATCAGGCCGTCCTTGACCATGGCCGCGCCGCCGGCGCCGCCCTCTTCGGCAGGCTGGAAGATCACGACGGCATCGCCGGCGAAGTTTCGAGTTTCGGCGAGGTAGCGGGCTGCCCCGAGCAGCATCGCGGTGTGGCCGTCATGGCCGCAAGCGTGCATCTTGCCGGGGGTCTTGGAGGCGTAAGGCAGGTTGGTCTGCTCCTCGACCGGCAGCGCGTCCATGTCGGCACGCATGCCGATCACCTTGAGCCCCTCACCGACGGGCTTGCTGCCCTTGATCACGCCCACGACGCCGGTCTGGCCGAGCCCGGTCACCACCTCATCGCAGCCGAACTCCCGAAGGCGCTCGGCGACGAATGCTGCGGTGCGATGGACATCGTATAGCAGCTCGGGATGCTGGTGGATGTCCCGCCGCCAGGCCTGGATATCGGGTTGAAGGTCGGCGACGCGGTTCACGATGGGCATGGAAGGTCTCGAGCTTTGTTGAATACAGAACTCTCTAGCATGCAAGCGCCGGTCCACCCAACCGACGGAGGATCCAGGGTAGCTCTGTTCTATCGTCATGGCCGGACTTGTCCCGGCCCGCTGCGTCTGCCTATTAGGATGGAACGCCAATGACGATCCGGGTGGAGCAGAATGCCGAGGCGGCTCGAAGGTGAGTTTGACTATATCGTCGTCGGAGCCGGCACCGCGGGCTGCATCGTCGCGAACCGGTTGTCGGCCGATCGCAACAACCGCGTGCTCATCCTCGAAGCCGGCGGCGACGACAATTGGATCTGGTTCCACATCCCGGTGGGCTATCTCTTCGCAATCGGCAATCCCCGTTCGGACTGGATGTTCAAGACCGAGGCCGAGCCCGGCCTGAACGGCCGATCGCTGGCCTACCCGCGCGGCAAGGTGATCGGCGGCTGCTCCGCCATCAACGCCATGATCTCGATGCGGGGACAGGCCGCCGACTACGATCACTGGCGCCAACTCGGGCTGACCGGCTGGGGCTATGATGACGTGCTGCCGCTGTTCAAGCGGCTGGAGGATCACTTCCTTGGCGCGAGCGAGCATCACGGCGCCGGCGGCGGCTGGCGCATCGAGGCACCGCGGCTGTCATGGGCCGTTCTCGATGCCGTCGGCGACGCCGCCGAGGAGATGGGCATCAAGCGCATCCCGGATTTCAACACCGGCGACAACGAAGGCACCAGCTATTTCCACGTCAACCAGAAGCGCGGCCGGCGCTGGTCCTCGGCGCGCGGTTTCCTCAAGCCCGCGCTGGGCCGTCAGAACCTGCGGCTCGAGAAGCACGTGCTGGTCGACCGCCTCATCATCGAGCAGGGCCGCGCCGTCGGCGTGCGCTTCGTCCGGAACGGCGAGATCATGGAGGCGCGCGCCAGGCGCGAGGTTATTCTCTCCGCCGGCTCGATCGGCTCGGTGCAGGTGCTGCATCGTTCCGGCATCGGCCCGGCCGACTGGCTGTCGCCACTCGGCATCGACATCGTCATGGACAAGCCCGGTATAGGGCGCAATCTGCAGGACCACCTCCAGCAGCGCGCGATCTACAAGGTCGAGGGCGTACGCACGCTGAACGAGACCTACTACAACCTGTTCCGCCGCGGCCTGATGGGGCTGGACTACGCCTTCCGGCGCCGCGGCCCGCTGACCATGGCGCCGTCGCAGCTCGGCATCTTCACCCGCTCGGACGCGACGCGCGCCCGCGCCAACATCCAGTTCCACGTGCAGCCGCTGTCGCTCGACAAGTTCGGCGATCCCCTGCACCGCTTTGCCGCCATCACGGTCAGCGCCTGCAATCTCCAGCCGACCTCGCGCGGCACCGTGCGGCTGCGCTCGGCGGCGCCGGACGAGAAGCCGGTCATCGCGCCGAACTACCTGTCGACCGACGACGACCGCCAGGTCGCCGCCGACGCCATCCGCACCACGCGGCGCCTGATGCAGCAGAAGGCGCTCGCCAAATATCGTCCAAGCGAGTATTTGCCCGGACCCTCCGTCGGCGATGACGACGCCTCGCTGGCGAAGGCCGCCGGCGACATAGGCACCACCATCTTCCATCCCGTCGGCACTGCGAGGATGGGGACGGCAAGCGATCCGATGGCCGTGGTGGACGAGCGCTTGTGCTTCTATGGTCTCTCGGGCTTGCGCATCGTCGACGCCTCGATCATGCCGACCATCACCTCTGGCAACACCAACACGCCGACCGCGATGATCGCCGAGAAGGGCGCGACGATGATCCTGGAGGATGCGAAGTAGCGTCCTCATGATCGACCCGCAGCGCTTTTCAATCGGTCCGCCCGGCGCAGAGATCGCCATGCTGCAATGGGGCGAGAGCGGCAAGCCGCCAGCCCTGCTCCTCCACGGCACCGGCTTCGTCGCCGACGTCTGGGACGAGGTCGCCCGCGAGCTGGCATCGACCTACACTGTCTACGCGTTCGATCGCCGCGGCCACGGCGCCAGCCACAAGCCCGGCGCCTATCAGTTCCTGGACTATGCGGAGGATGTCCGCCGGGTGGTCGCCGCGCTCGATCTCCGCGACATCTACGGAATCGGCCACAGCGCGGGTGCGACCGATCTCCTTCTCGCGGCGAAGCTCTTGCCCGGCCGCTTCACCCGCCTGTTCGTGATGGAGCCGACCGTCATGGATCCGCGCGCGGCGCGCTCCGGCGGCTTGAGCGAGGAATCTCTTTCCCGCGTGGAAGGCACGCTGCGCCGGCGGGCCGAGTTCGAGACCGCCGAGGCCGTGTTCGAACGTTACAGAACGGCGCCCGCATTTGCTGACTGGACCGAGACCTCGCTACGGGCGTATGTGCGCCACGGCTTCGTGCCGCTCGACGACGGCCGGGTGCGGCTCTGCTGCACGCCGGAGATCGAGTCCGCCATCCTGCGTCCAATCTACGAGGCGATGGAGCAGGTCTATGCCGGCGATGCCCGCGGCAACCCGTTTGCCTGGCTGACAGAGATCGATTGCCCGGTGCGCGTCACGACCGCTTCGAAGTCGGGCGCGATCTACTGGGAGATGGCCGCGCGCGCGGTGTCGCTGATTCCGCGGGTCAGTACGCTGGTGTTCGAGGACGCCGGGCACTGTGTCGCGCAGGAAGTGCCGGGGCGCGTGGTCCAGACCGTGAGAGAGTTCGCAAAGCCCGGGCCGTAGCCCGGATGGAGGCAGCGCAACCCGGGCTGCGATATGATCCAGGTCAGGCCGACCGCCGCACCGCGTTGTCCACCAGCGTCTTGCCGAGCGACCAGATCGCGCCGGGGACCTTGTGGCTGCCGGCGATGACGTCGTCGAATGCCCTCTCGATCCAGCTGCAGTCTTCCTCGGTGATGGTGAGCGGCGGCAACAGCTTGATGGTATGGCTGCCGTGACCGGCGACCTGGGTGAGGATCTTGTGGTCCTTGAACAGCGGCACGGTGATGAGCTGGCAGAACAGGCCCTTGTTGGCGGTCTCCAGCACGTTCCAGGAGGCGCGCAGGCGCAGCGACTTCGGCGGACCGAACTCGATGCCGATCATTAGGCCCTTGCCGCGGACTTCCTTCAACAGCTCGTAACCCGGCACCATGCGCGTCAGCGCGAGGCGCAGCTCTGCGCCGCGCTTGGCGGCGGCCTCGATCAGCTTCTCGGACTCCATCACGTCGAGCGTGGCGATGCCGGCCGCCATCCCAAGGTCGTTCTTCGAGAAGGTGGAGCCGTGCACCACCGCGCGGTCCATCTGGTTGAATATCTTGTCGAAGATGCTCTTGCGCGTCAGCACGGCGCCGACCGGCACATGGCCGCCGGAGAGCGACTTCGACAGCAGCACCATGTCGGGCTCGACGTTCCAGTGCTCGACCGCGAGGAACCGGCCGGTGCGGCCCATGCCGGTCTGGATCTCGTCGGCGACGAACAGCGTGCCGTATTTCTTGCAGAGCGCGGCCGCGCCGGGCAGGAACTCGTCGGTGGGCATGTTGACGCCCTTGCCCTGGATCGGCTCGACCACGAAGGCCGCGACCTCGCGCGAGGCCAGCGCCTTTTCCAGCGCGGCCAGATCGTTGAACGGGATCGGGGTGCAGCCCGGCAGCAGCGGCTCGAAGCCGGTGCGGAAATTCGAATCGCCCGTGAGCGACAATGCGCCGTAGGTCAGGCCGTGATAGCCGTGAGCGCAATAGACGATGCCGGGACGTCCCGTGGCACCGCGGGCGAACTTGATGGCGGCCTCGACACATTCGGCGCCGGAATTGGCGAAGAACGCCTTGTCGAGATAGGGAACGTATTTCAACAGCCGCTCGGCCAGCACGCCGGCGAGCGTCGAGACGTCGAACTGGACAAGGTTGGGGAGGTCGGCATCGAGCACGCTCTTGAGCGCCTCGCGCATGACCGGATGGTTGCGCCCGATCGCAAACACGCCGAAACCCGACAGCAGATCGAGATAGCACGCGCCCTCGCGATCGTAGAGGTACTGTCCCTGCCCCTTCTGGAAGCCGACATCGTAGCCGATGGTCTTGAGAACCCGGACGAACTGTTCGTTCAGATACCGGTTATGCAGGGTGCTGCGCTGGGCCTGACGGTCCGCGAATAGCTGAGACATGTCTGGATTTGGGCTGTGCATCCGCTACATACTTCGCTAGAGGGCCGTCTCGTCAACCGAAAACGGAACGTTACCGAAAACGATCTGTGCGGCCTTTTGCCCTTTTTCGGACCATCTTCGCAAGCACAGCTTTAGCCCATGTTGCACTGCCGAGGAACACTCATGCGTTTAGCCCTTTACACCGGACTAATACTGGCTGGCGGTTACATCAGCCTGACGCCCGCGCTCGCTGCAGACCCGACCGGGGATTGGCGGGTCGCGGACGGCGTGGCCAACATTCGTGTCGCGCAATGCCATGGCAGCATGTGGGGCGCGGTTTCCTGGGAAAAGCAGCCCGGCGGGCGGGACGAAAACAATCCGGATGCCTCAAAAAAGAACAGGCCGACGCTGGGCATGGCAACCCTGATCGACATGAAGAAGAAGCCCGGCGTCGATCAGTGGGAAGGACAGGTCTACAACGCCAAGGACGGCCAGCTCTACAGCGCCACCATCACGCCGGCCGGGCCCGACCAGCTCGAGATCAAGGGCTGCGTGATGGGCTTCCTCTGCGGCGGCGAGACCTGGACCAGAGTCGGCCCGCCAATCCCCTCGAGCCCCGTCAACGCGATGGCCAAGGGCGCGCCGAAATCCGGCGGCGCCGCCGCGCCGAAGACGCAGGGCGCGCAAGCGGCCCAAGGCACGACGGGCGCCACCGCGCCCCCTGCGCCGAAGGCCGCCGCCGGCGGAGCCAAGCCCGGTCAGAAGGGCGCCGCCGACCCCGTCGGCGACATCTGCCTACTCCCCGAGATTGCGAGGTTTGCCCATTAGGGCGGGCTGGAACAGCAGCACGGCAGCGAGCGTCGTCACCAGCGAGAGCGCCAGCAGCTTGCCCATGCTGGACGTGCCGGGATGGCTCGACAGCCACAAGCTGCCGAACGCGGTTGCCGTCGTCAGCGCGCTGAAAAAGATCGCGCGTGTCAGGCTGGTCTGGAGCAGGTTGGTCCTTCCGGAGCGCCAGGCCACGACATAGTAAATTTTGAAAGCGACGCCGACGCCGAGCAGCAGCGGAAACGCGACGATGTTGGCGAAGTTAAGCGGCAGGCCGATCAGCACGCAGATCTCGAGCGTCACCGCGCCGGCAACCAGGAGCGGCACCAGCGTCATCAGCACGTCGACGAACCGTCGCAGCGTGATCCACAGCAACAGCCCGATCACCAGCAGCGCGTAGATGCCGGCGTGGATGAACGCCTTCACCACGGTGTCGCCGGACTTCAGGATCGAGACCGGTCCGCCGATCGCGGTCGGCTCGGCCGCGAGCACCGCCGCCGCGAATCTGCGCAGCGTGTCGTTGTCGTTGGGATCGCCCTTGGGCAGCGCCTCGACCCGGATGATGCCGTCCTTGCTCTTCCAGGCGCTGACGAGCTCGGGCGGCAGCGACTCCAGCGTGACCGGCCCGGCCTGCATCGCGTTCCTGAGCTGATCGAACACGATCTTCATCGGCGTGACGAACACGTCCTGCGCCTTGTTGCGCGTGGCTTCGTCGCCATTGGCGAGCTTTTCGAGCGCGTCAGCAAGACGGCGCGAGGCGACGGCCCCCGGCCCCTTGGCGTCACCCGCCGTGCGGCGCAGATTGTCGACCGAGGATTTCAGCGACTCGACATTCTCCTGATCCGAGGGCGCCGCATCGATCTGTTCCGGATTGAGCGCGGGGTTCAGCACCTTGGCGCCCTGCGCGATGAGCTTCAGCTTCGGGGCCTGGTCCTGCGGCACGAAGCTGTTGAGCGACATCACCCTGAGCACCTCGGGCACTTTCTCCAGCTTCGCTTCGATCTGCCTTGCCTGCTCCTCGGACGTGGTCATCACGTTGATGGCATTCGCGCCGGTGTTGGGGTCCTTGCGCAGATCGAGGAAGGTCGCGATCGATTCGGCCTTCGGGTTACGCAGATTCATCGGGTTGAAGTCGAACTTCATGAAATAGAGCAGCGGCAGGCCGCCGAGCGCCAGCAGCAGCGTGCCGCCGACGATGAGCACGCGATGCTTCTCGAGAAAGTGGTCGAGCGGCGCGAGGAATGCGTAGCCGACCGGCTCCGGCTCGCCGGGCGGGTTCAGAAGCTTCAGCATGGCCGGCAGAATGGTGATCGACGAGATGAACGCCACCAGCATGCCGACGCCGGCGATCTGGCCGAGTTCGGCGATGCCCTGGTAGTCGGTCGGCATGAAGCAGAGGAAGCCCGCGGCCGTGGCCATCGCCGCCAGCGACAGCGGAACCGCCGAGCGCTTCGCGGCCAGCACCAGCGCGCCCGCGAGATCGTTGTGCTTGTAGCGCTCCGAGCGGTAGCGGACGCTGTACTGGATGCCGAAATCGACGCCGAGGCCGACGAAAAGCACCGCGAACGCGATCGACAGCAGGTTGAACGATCCGACCATCATCAGACCGGCCGCTGTCGTGATCGCAAGACCGACGAAGAGATTGACGAACACCGCCAGGATGATCTTCGACGAATGCAGCGCGAGCCACAGGATGACCAGCACGACGAGAATCGTGCCGACGGCGTTGACGACCGCGCCCTCCTGAACGGTCGCGTATTCCTCGTTGGCGATCGGCACCGGGCCGGTCAGCCGCACCCGCGCCTGGTACTTGCCGGCGAAATCCAGATCTGCTGCGGCCTTGCGGATCGCGTCGGTGGCATCCTTGCCGGGCTCCAACGCGTTGTAGTCCAGGACCGGCTTGAATTCGATGAAGGTGCGCTTGTCGGAATCCTTGAGCGGCTCGTCGCTGACGAGTTCGCGCCAGGAGAAGCTGGCATCGCCCTTGTCGAGCACGGTCTCGACCGTTTGCGCGATCAGGTTGAAGGGCCGCTCGGTGCTGTCGAGCTTGACCTGGCCGCGCTTGACGCCGGCAAGGCCGGTCTCCAGCGCGCCGGTCAGGCCGCGGATCGAGGGATCGCCGGCCATGATCTCGATCAGCGGCGCGGCGGCTTCGAACTGGCCGGTGACCTTGGCGACCTCCTCGGTCGGCAGGAACAATAGGCCATTCCGCTCGAAGAACGCGCCGCTGCCGAGCTGCTGCATCGAGTGGAAGTGGGTCTTGTCGTCCTTCAGCCTGGCAAAGAGCGCGTCCGCCGCGGCGCTCGCCATTTCCGGCGTCCGGGCCTCGACCACAGCGAGAATCAGTTCGTTCTGATCGAACGCCTTGTCGAATTGCTGGTCACGCTGCCGCCAGTCCAAACTCTGGGAAATCAGCGAATTGATATCGGTGTTGATGGCGAAGTGGCGAGCGGCGTAATAGCCCGCGGCCACCGAGAGCAGCAGCCCGAGAACGACGACGAGGGAGGCAAACCGGGTGCAGGCCCTGACGATGGCAACGACGACGCTTTGCAGCACTTCTTTTCTTTCTGCGGTTATCAGCTTGCCGAAAACGCCCGCTGTTTAGCGGAGTTCCCGAGCGAAACCTATTGCTGTTTGGGTGGTTCTCGCCGCGGGAAGGTTCGAGGTAAACGGCGGGAGACCGTGGCAAAATCATGTCGGGGCGCCGGTATAACCGGGGAGTTGAGGCGGGAAAGTGACGAAAGAAGTTCCGAATGGCCGAGCAACGTAAGGGGGGCTTACGACCCTACCCAAATACCTCAAAGCGCCGTTCAAGGTTCCTACCCTTTCCTTGATGCCGATTTTTTGACACAAAGTATTGCGCCTCCATGGTTCGGCGAACCAATGGTGCGGATATTGCAACTCATCGGTCAGTATTCGGGTGCCGCTGTGGGGACTTTCGGAAGCGGATTGTGCAACTTGCGTGATGGGCGTCCCATGGAAGTTTATCTGGCGCAACCGCGCGGCTTCTGCGCCGGCGTTGTGCGTGCGATCGAGATCGTGGAGCGGGCGCTGGAGAAGTACGGCCCGCCCGTCTACGTGCGCCACGAGATCGTGCACAACAAATACGTCGTCGAAAGCCTTAAAAACAAGGGTGCGATCTTCGTCGAGGAACTCTCCGAGGTTCCGCCGAAGGCGGTGACCGTCTTCAGCGCTCACGGCGTCGCGCGCAGCGTCGAGGAAGAGGCCGCCGCCCGCGACCTTCCGGTGCTGAATGCCACCTGCCCGCTGGTCACGAAAGTTCACAATCAGGGGAAGCGCTACATCGGCAGGGGCCGGACCCTGATCCTGATCGGCCATGCCGGCCACCCCGAGGTCGAGGGCACGATGGGCCAAGTCCCGGGGCCGGTCCAACTTGTCCAAAGCGTTGAAGAGGTTAAGACGCTCACCCTGGCGGCAGATGCGCCAGTGGCCTACATCACCCAAACCACCCTGTCGGTCGACGATACCAAGGATATCATCGCCGCGCTTCAGGCCCGCTTTACAGACATTCAAGGTCCGGATATCCGGGATATCTGCTATGCGACACAGAACCGCCAATCTGCGGTAAGGGACTTGAGCAGGCTGGTCGACGTGATCTTGGTGGTGGGCGCTGCCAACAGCTCGAACTCGAACCGCCTTCGCGAAATCGGCACCGAGGCCGGCGTCGCGAGTTATTTGATTGCCGACGGCAGCGAGCTCGATCCGGAGTGGCTGAAGGATGCCAAAACCGTCGGCATCACCGCCGGCGCTTCGGCGCCCGAGGTACTCGTGGATGACGTGATCGAAGCGATGCGGCGGATCGGACCCGTGAAGGTCTCGGTGTTGCCGGGCCGCGAGGAAAACATCGAATTCCGGCTTCCGGCCCAACTGGCCGCGAGCTGACTCACCCGAATTCAAAAGCCCAGAAAGAAACTTGTAATGGCTATCCCGTTCTTCAAGGAAATGCGTATCGGCGGCTATTTGCTCAAGCAGAAACTGCTTGGCCGCAAACGCTATCCGCTCGTGCTGATGCTGGAGCCGCTGTTTCGCTGCAACCTCGCCTGCGTCGGCTGCGGCAAGATCGATTATCCGGATGCGATCCTCAACCGCCGCATGACCGCGCAGGAGTGCTGGGACGCGGCCGACGAGTGCGGCGCGCCGATGGTCGCGATTCCCGGCGGCGAGCCGCTGATCCACAAGGAGATCGGCGAGATCGTGCGCGGCCTCGTCGCCCGCAAGAAGTTCGTCTCGCTCTGCACCAACGCGCTGCTGCTCGAGAAGAAGCTCGATCTGTTCGAGCCCTCCCCTTACCTGTTCTTCTC
>JAEYTQ010000064.1 GCA_023433965.1 Pseudomonadota bacterium
GCCTCGGGCTGTCCGCGCTCGACCAGGTCTGGCGTGTCGATCGGCCGTTCGCGGGTGGAAGCGAGAAGATAAGGGCAGTCGCGTACGGCACGCTCGGCGGCGGCATGGCCGCCAACGCGGCGGTTGCGGTGGCAAGGCTCGGCGCATCCGTCGCGTTCTGGGGGCGGGCAGGGAACGATGCCGCCGGTCACGAAATGAAGGCGGCCTTTGCCACCGAGGGCGTCGATGTCGAGAATTTCCGACTGTTTGCCGACGGCCGCTCCTCCGTCTCCGGAATCATCGTCGACAGCTCCGGTGAGCGGCAGATCGTGAATTTCCGCGGCCTCTATCCAGACGACGCCGACTGGCTTCCGCTCGAAATTGTCGCTCGCGCGTCGTCCGTGTTGGCCGATCCGCGCTGGGTCGAGGGCGCGGACACGTTGTTCCGCGAGGCGCGGGCGCGGGGCGTTCCGACGGTGCTCGACGGCGACATGGCCGATACCGAGGTGTTCGAGCGGCTGCTGTCGCTGACCGATCACGCCATCTTCTCCGAGCCCGCACTCGCGGCCTTTGCCGGCTCGGCCCGGGATGAGGACCTTGCCGCGCTGGCGCGTTTCGGTTGCCGTGTCATTGCCGTCACCCGCGGCGAGAGCGGTGTGAGCTGGTACGAGAACGGCCGGCTGCACCGGCAGGCCGCCCATGCCGTCGACGTCGTCGACACCACGGGCGCGGGCGATGTCTTCCACGGTGCCTATGCGCTGGCGATCGGCGCCGGCCTCGAGGTGCGGACCGCCATGGCGTTTTCGGCGGCGACCGCCGCGATGAAATGCCGCCACGCCGGTGGCCGCAACGGAATCCCCGATATCAACGAGTGTCTTGCATTCATGAGGACGAATCCATGAGAACGATTGGAAAGAACCGCGGCCTGGCACGGCTTGCCGATGCGGATGGCCACTTTCGCATGGTCGCGCTGGATCAGCGGCCGCCCCTGTTCGATGCCATCGCCAAGGCCAAAGGCATCACGCGGGAGCAGGTCGAATATTCCGACGTCACGGCGGCCAAGCGGCTCCTGGTCGAGAACCTCGCGCCGCATTGCAGCTCGATGCTGTTCGACCCGAATTTCGCGGTGCCCGCCGCGATCGATCTGCTGCCGCCGCGCTGCGGGCTGATCATGACGCTGGAGGAGCACCGGGTGGAGGAGACCGCGGGCGGCCGCAAGTCGCGTGTGATCACCAACTGGAGCGTGGAGAAAATCCGCGCCATGGGAGGCGACGCCGTCAAGGTGCTGGCCTGGTACCGGCCGGATGCCGATGCCGCGGTGAACGCGCATCAGAAGAAGTTCGTGCGCGAGATCGGCGAGGATTGCGCCCGTCACGACATTCCCTACGTGCTCGAGCTGCTGGTCTACCCGTTCCTCGGCAGCGCCAATCACACCGCCGATTACGTGGAATCGCCCGGCAAACTGCCCGGGCTCGTCATCGACAGCGTGCGCGAGTTCGCCAAGCCGGAATACGGCGTCGATCTCCTCAAGCTGGAGAGCCCGCTTGCGGCGGGCAGCCTGCCGGCCCGTGACGGCAGCGCGGAGGCCAAGGCCGCGCAGAAGGAGTTCGATGCGATCGGCGAGATCTGCCGCGGCCGTAACATCCCCTGGGTGCTGCTGTCGGGCGGCGCCGCAGCGGATAAGTTCGAGCGGGTGCTCGACTATTCCTACGCCGCGGGCGCAAGCGGCTTCCTGGCGGGTCGCACCATCTGGCTCGACGCCGTCCTGAAGATTTTCCCGGACCGTGCGGCGGTCTCGGCCAGCCTGCGCAGGGACGGACTCGGTGTGCTTGAGCGTCTCAACGAGCTGACCACGGCCAAGGGCACGCCGTGGAAGGCGCGCTTTCCGGCGTTCACTGACATCAAGCAGGAAGGTGACTTCGCACGCGCCTATTGAAATGATGGCGGCTCCGCGTGGTCCCATCTCGATCGCAGGATCTGCAACATGACTGACGGCTTCGCCATCCGCTCGATCGAGGCGTTCTGCTATCGC
The DNA here is from genome assembly GCA_023433965.1 of Pseudomonadota bacterium. Taxonomy (GTDB): domain Bacteria; phylum Pseudomonadota; class Alphaproteobacteria; order Rhizobiales; family Xanthobacteraceae; genus Bradyrhizobium. The sequence continues at coordinate 2,012 of JAEYTQ010000064.1, forward strand.
TATCCGCTGGCGACGCCGGTGGTGACCTCGTTCGGCAGGTGGCGACGGCTGGCTGGAGGTCGATGCCAACGACAACCCGCTGCGCGACCTCTATTGCGGCCTGGTTCTCGACGTGCGGGACGGCATGGTTGAACTGGATCGAGCGCCGGGGCTCGGAATTTCGCCCGACCTTTCGCGGATCGAGCGCTATCGCAGCGTTTAGACTAGCTCGATTCTGAGCCTTCTCGACGACCTCGAGAAGTGTGTCGTCGATCCGGCTTGGTCCGGTGCAAGCTAACGCCGCGCCACCACCACCCCCACCAGGAACGCCACCATCAGCGCCGGCAGCGGGGCCTCGCGCACCATGCCGCGTACGATGTCCGGCCATTGCTGCTCCGGCACCAGTTTCGGCGACCGCACCTTGGGCGCCGGTTCGATGCCCCAGGTCGAAGCGAGCTCGGCGATCTCGCTTTGCGCGAGACGCACGCCGTCGCGGACGCGGAAGATGGCGGCCTCGGATCTTTCGTGCGGCGCGAGCCGCGTCAAGGTCTCGACGGCGGTACGCAAGGTCATCTCGCCATAGCCTTGCAGTCTCACCGACTCCTCGGGATCGGATGTCATGCGAAATCCCTCTCAGCCGAACTGGCGCGATGGCGGTAGCGGCCGTCGCGCACGGGACCAGCGTGGAGACGGCGCCGCACGCGAACTCGGCTCGCGCCAGCGCCAGGTCCTGATGTCACTCCACGCTGTGCATGGAAATGGCGGTGAGGGGGGTTGGTTCCCCGGCACGAACCCGAACGGCCCGGTGCCGGCTACTTCCGCAATAGCTCGCTCAGGGCCGCCGTCGCCTCGGCACAGCGGATATCGTCGATCTCGCGCGACAGGCTGAGTGCGCTCGATCTCAGCTCTTCGAGCTTCCAGCTGTCCGGATGCTGGTTTTCCAGCTGGCCGAGCCGCTTGTTCAGATCATCCAGCCTCGATTGAAGCTGCCCGATGCTGGCAGATCCATTCACTTTCCATACGCGTTGTGCACGCATTCTGGTTCCCCTGCTAGTCTCACGGCCTTGTGAGAGCGGTTCGTGGCCGGAATGGGAGTTTGTTTTGTCCGGCTTCAGATCGTGGGGAACCGTTGCAGATCAGCAACGAAAGTTCCGGATGACGGATTCGAACGGCCCAGAATGATACCGCAGGCACGGATTTTGATTGTGCCCCGCTAGGGAAAAGGCGGCTATGCGCCGGCCGAACCGCTCGATAGGCTCGACGCATTTGGGACGATGAGGGAAGACGCGTGGCGAGATTTGTGACTGTTGCGGCGGGTCAGCTCGGTCCTGTCGCAAGGAGCGAGACCAGGGCGGAGGTGGTGGCGCGCCTGATGGCGTTGATGCGCCAGGCGCATGCAAACGGCTGCGACGTGATCGTGTATCCCGAGCTTGCGCTGACCACGTTCTTTCCGCGCTGGTATTTCGAGGACCAGGCCGAGATCGACGGCTTCTTCGAGCGCGAGATGCCGGGCCTCGAAACGCAGGCGCTATTCGATCTCGCTCGCCAGCTCGGGATCGGCTTTTGCCTCGGGTATGCCGAGCTCCTGGTCGAGGCCGGCATCACCAAGCGCTACAACACGTCCATTCTCGTCGACAAGAGCGGCGCGATCGTCCTGAAGTATCGCAAGGTTCATCTGCCCGGTCATGCCGAGCACGAACCGTGGCGCGAGTTTCAGCATCTGGAAAAGCGCTATTTCGAGCCGGGCAATGGCTTCGGCGTCGTCGATGCCTTCGGCGGCGTGATGGGGATGGCGATCTGCAACGACCGGCGCTGGAGCGAGACCTATCGGGTGATGGGCCTGCAAGGCGTCGAGATGGTGATGATCGGCTACAACACGCCGGTGCACAATCCGCCCGCGCCGGAGCATGACGATCTCTCGCTGTTCCACAACCATCTGGTGATGCAGTCCGGTGCGTACCAGAACGGCACCTTCGTGGTTGGCGTCGCCAAGGCCGGCGTCGAGGAGGGCGTCGACCATATCGGCGGCAGCTGCATCATCGCCCCCTCGGGCGAGATCATCGCGCGATGCACGACCAAGGGCGACGAGCTCGCGCTCGCCCGCTGCGATCTCGATCTCTGCCATTCCTACAAGCGCACCACCTTCAATTTCGACGTCCACCGCCAGCCGCAGGCCTATGCGATGATCGTCGAGCGCAAGGGCGTGAGGACGATGGCGGATGGGATGCCGGTGCGGGAGAAGAAGGATGATGTCTCCCTGTAGCCCGGGTGAGCGCAGCGATACCGGACTTAGTCGCAAGTAGCCCGGATCTCGCTTCGCTCATCCGGGCTACAGGCTCGAGCTATGTCGCCCTCTGTCAACCCGCTGCAGCGAAAATATTCCACTTTACCGAAATTCGGAATCCGCGTATGTCTCGCCCATCCCGGCTCATCCTTGAGGGGCGATCATGAGGTCGTCGTTTTCGCGAGCCGGGGTTGCGGTGGACGCGGCAGCGTCGTGCACGAGACGTGAAGGGCAGGGCGGATTGCTCTCCGTGAGCCCGGAACGGCGTGTGGACGAGCGGCGCTGACAGGTTCGTCCCATCAGGTGTTCGATGGCAACGTGCACAACGTCGTCGGGGCCGGTGGGGTCAAGCGAACCGCGCGTACGGCAAAACCGTGTGGTCCTGGCCGTCGTTGCTACGGTCAAGCTGTTGCGGAGGCGGCTGTCGCGTCAACCGGCGCGGCGGCCGGTGAATTCCGCGAGGGCGAGGGAGGCCAGAGGGAACTCGGCTCCCGGGAGAGCGCGGCATAAGCCGTCCGACCATCGCGCAGGGAAGGCCGAGTGATCGGCGACACCTGTATGCTGCTGTGCGGTTTTCTGCGTGCACCTTTTGCGCAGCGGACCGCGGGTGCCTGTCGGCACCCGGCCTTCCCTGCGCCCTCTTGGTTTCAGAGGGACGAAGGATGAAGCAAAGCTCGGGCGAATGTGCCGCGAGAACGCGAAAGCACGTCTGCATGTCACAGCTCTGACATCGTAGAGTGGGCCAAGCGCAGCGTGCCCACCATTCTCGCTTACTGTCAAAATTGGTGGGCACGGCGCGCGAGGGCACGCCTTTGTCCACCCACGGCACTGCCGCTCGGATGTGCATGGAGCATCGCAATGACCCGTGGAGAGAGCATGCGCCACGCTGACTCTCATGGCGCGGATGCGGCGCTTCCCTGGCTGGCGCTAGCTCTCAAGGATCCGTCGGCAAGCCTCGACGAACACCTCTGCGCCGGTGACGATGTCGGCGTCGGAGGTGTTCTCCGTCCAGTGATGGCTGATGCCGCCGATCGACGGCACGAACAGCATGGCCGCCGGCATGACGGTTGCGAGCATCTGCGCATCGTGCCCGGCGCCGCTGGGCATGCGGATGGACCGGCCGCCGGCGACGGCCTTGCTCGCAGCCTCGATCGCGTCCTGAAAGGCGGAATTCATCATGGCAGGCGCGCCCGTGCGAAGCTTTTCGACCGTGACGGTGCAGGGACCGCTCGCACTGGCCTCTGCTGCCATGGTCTGCAACAATTGCTCCAGCCGCGCAATCACCGCCGGATCGTCGTCGCGGATCTGGAACAGCATCTCTGCTGCGCCTGGAATGATGCTCGGCGCGCCCGGATCGAGCGTGATGCGCCCGGTGGTCCAGACTGTGCGCGGGCCGCAGGCGGCCGGGAATCGTTGGTCGATGGCGACGCAGAACTTGGCCAGCGCCAGGCCCGCATCCTTGCGCACGGCCATGCGGGTCGTGCCGGCGTGGTTCTGCTCGCCGACGAAGTTGATTTGGTATTGCCAAATGCCGACGATGGACGTCACCACGCCGATCGCAAGGCGGCTGCTTTCGAGCGTGTCGCCCTGTTCGATATGCGCCTCGAGATATCCGACGTGCCGTCCGGGCTCCACGGCGATGCGCGGACGTCCGGCGAGCCCCATGTCGGCAAGTGCATCGCGCATGGTGCGGCCGCTGGTGCGGTCGCGCGCGGAATCGATGTCGGCCTCGCTCACCTGGCCGACATAGGAGCGCGAGCCGAGGAAATGCCCGAAATGTCCTTCCTCGTCGCACCAGCAGGCAACCTCGACGGCGCCCTTCATGGCGGGGTCCGGGTTGAGAACTCGCGCGGCCTCCAGCGCGTAGACGACGCCGAGCGGGCCATCGAGCCAGCCGGCATAGTTCTGGCTCTCCAGGTGCGAACCGGCCAGCAGCTTCGGCCCGGGCTTGGCGCTGGTTCCGAAAACGTTGCCGATGCCGTCGATCGTCCCGGAAAGGTCGGCCTCGGGCAGCTTCTGAACCAGCCATTCCAGGGAGAACTTGTGCGGCTCGGAGAAGGTCGGCTTGTGCACGCCGGTCTTGTACGCGCCAAAGGCGCGCAGCGCATGGAGATCGGCGAGCACGCGCTGTCCGTCGGCGTGGGGCTGGGTGTTAGGCATGTTCGGCAACCTTGAGCGCCTCGGTGCGAATCTCCTCGACCAGCCGTTCCTTGAGCTGGACGAATTCCGGCGTGGTCTTGATCTTGTAGGAGCGGGGATGCGGCAGGTCTACATGGATCTCGGCCTTGATGCGGCCGGGACGTGCGCTCATGACGATGACGCGGCTGCCGAGGAAGATGGCTTCCTCGATGTCGTGGGTCACGAACAGCACGGTCTTCTGGTCGCGTTCCCAGATCCCCAGCAGCATCTCCTGCATCAGGGCGCGGGTCTGGTTGTCCAACGCGCCGAAGGGCTCGTCGAGCAACAGGATCTTCGGGTCATTGGCGAGCGCGCGGGCGATCGCCGTGCGCTGCTGCATGCCCCCGGAAAGCTGCTTCGGCCAATGGTTCTCGAAGCCGGACAATCCGACCTGGCGGATGAAGGCATCTGCAATCTCGTTCCGCTCGGCCTCGGACACGCCGCGCTCGCGCAGGCCGAACGCGATGTTTTCGCGCACGGTCAACCAGGGGAACAGCGTGTAGGACTGGAACACCATGCCGCGATCGGCGCCCGGTCCGGACACCTCGCGTCCGTCGAGCGTGACGCGACCGCTGGTCGGGCGATCGAGGCCGGCGACGATGCGCAGCAGCGTGGACTTGCCGCAGCCGGAGGGGCCGAGGATGGTGACGAAGTCGTTGTTGCCGATGACGAGATCGGTCGGCTCCAGCGCCCTGGTGGGCGCATTGCCGTGGCGTGCCGGGAAGGTGCGCGAAACCCGTTCGATCTTGAGCGTCGTCATGC
>JAEYTQ010000166.1 GCA_023433965.1 Pseudomonadota bacterium
CTTTCGTGCTGATTGCCTGAGCGGCCCCCGGTGATTATCAGGATACCATGACGCTGATCGACCTCGCCAATCCCACGCGGTTCCTCGCGCTGACAGCGCGGGTCTTGCCGTGGCTCGCGGCCGCGACCGTCATCCTGCTCGCGATCGGCCTTTATCAATCCGCGTCCGCGCCGGACGACTATCAGCAGGGCGCGACGGTCAAGATCATGTTCATCCACGTGCCCAACGCCTGGCTTGCGATGTTCGTCTGGGGCGTGATGAGCATCGCCTCGCTCGGCACGCTGGTGTGGCGGCATCCGCTCGCCGACGTCGCCGCGAAGGCGGCGGCTCCGATCGGCGCCGCCTTCACCTTCCTCGCGCTGCTCACGGGATCCCTGTGGGGCCGGCCGATGTGGGGCACCTATTGGGAGTGGGATGCGCGGCTGACCTCGGTGCTGATCCTGTTCCTGATGTATCTCGGCCTGATGGCGCTGTGGCGCGCGGTCGACGATCCCTCGCGGGCGGCGCGCGCCGCAGCCGTGCTGACCCTGGTCGGCGCGATCAACCTGCCGATCATCAAGTTCTCGGTCGACTGGTGGAACACGCTGCATCAGCCGGCCTCTGTGATGCGCATGGGCGGCTCGGCGCTCGACAAGTCGTTCCTGATTCCGCTGCTGGTGATGGCGATCGCATTCACACTGCTGTTCGTCACGCTGCATCTGGCGGCGATGCGCAACGAGATCCTGCGCCGGCGTGTCCGCTCGCTGCAGATGATGCAGGCGAGCCGCATGGCGTTTTCGAGCGACGTGGCCGCCGGTTCGCGTGAAGACAACGCGTCAAAAGAAGCTGGGGCAGCATGACGATGTCGCTTGGTCCTTACACATCGTTCATCGTGATGTCCTATGCCGCAGCGGCGCTCGTGGTCGTGATCCTGATCGGCTGGGTCATGCTCGATTATCGCAGCCAGACGCAGCGCCTGCGCGAGCTCGAGGAGCGCGGTATCACCCGCCGTTCCGGCCGCAGCGCGACGGAGCTGCGATGAGCGATCAGTCGAGCCCCGCGCCGCGGCAGCGCCGCACCTTCCTGGTGCTGCTGCCGCTGATCGTCTTTCTCGCCCTGGCGCTGCTGTTCTGGTTCCGGCTCGGCAGCGGCGATCCCTCGCGGATTCCCTCCGCGCTGCTCGGCCGTCCGGCGCCGCAGACCATTCTGCCCGAGCTCGCGGGATTGCAGGACAATGGCGCGCAGGTGCCGGGCCTCGATCCCGCCGCGTTCAAGGGCCAGGTCAGCCTGGTCAACGTCTGGGCGTCATGGTGCGTGCCCTGCCATGACGAGGCGCCGCTCCTGACCGAGCTCGCCAAGGACAAGCGCTTCCAGCTGGTCGGCATCAATTACAAGGACGCCGCCGACAACGCGCGCCGCTTCCTCGGCCGCTACGGCAACCCATTCAGCCACGTCGGCGTCGACGCCAACGGCCGCGCCTCGATCGAATGGGGCGTCTACGGCGTGCCAGAGACCTTCGTCGTCGGGCGCGAGGGCACCATCGTCTACAAGCTGGTCGGACCGATCACGCAGCAGAACCTCAAGGCCGTGCTGATGCCGGAGCTGGAGAAGGCGCTGAAGTAGCCACTGTCATTCCGGGGCGGCTCGCAGAGCCGAACCCGGAATCTCGAGATTCCGGGTTCACGCTTCGCGTGCCCCGGAATGACATCAAACAATCACCCCTTGCTCACATCCCCCGCCTCGGCCTCGCTCCGCTCCAGCGACACCGGATCGACATGGTAGCGCTTGGTCAGCGGCAGCTGGGCGATGGCGAAGATCATGGTCACTGTGGTCACGCCGAACACCTTGAAGTTCACCCAGAAGTCCGTGCTCTGGGTGCGCCAGACGACCTCGTTCAGCACCGCCATGAAGGCGAAGAACAGCGCCCAGCGCAGCGTGAGGATGCGCCAGCCCTGCGGCGTCAGGTTGAACACCTGGTCGAACAGCACCGCAATGAAGGACCGGCCGAACAACAGGCCGCCGCCGAGGATCGCGGCGAACAGGCCGTAGATGATTGTCGGCTTGAGCTTGATGAAGGTCTCGTCGTGCAGGACCAGGGTCAGCGTGCCGAACACCAGCACGATCACGCCCGTCACGATCGCCATGATCGGGATGTGACGCGTCACCACATAGGAAGCGACCATCGCAATCGCGATCGCCACCATGAAGGCCCCGGTCGCGGCGAACAGATTGAACTTCGCGTTGACGAAGAAGAACACGAGCAGCGGACCGAGCTCGGTCGCGAGCTTGAACAGCGGATGCGGCTGGGTCTTGTCCATTCTCTCTTCCGTCTCGAAGGATGACGCTATTCGATTCCGGCGATGGCACGGGCGAAATCGCGCGCGGTGAAGGGCGCGAGATCGTCGATGCCTTCGCCGACACCGATGAAGTGCACCGGCAATTTGAACTTCTCCGCGAGCGCCACCAGGATGCCGCCGCGCGCGGTGCCGTCGAGCTTGGTCATGACGAGGCCGGTGACCCCCGCGGTGCGATGGAAGGCCTCGACCTGCGACAGCGCATTCTGGCCGACGGTGGCGTCCAGCACCAGCAGCACCGCATGCGGCGCAGTGTCGTCCACCTTGCGGATGACGCGCACGACCTTTTCGAGCTCGTTCATCAGCTCGGCCTTGTTCTGCAAGCGGCCGGCGGTGTCGATCAGGAGCACGTCGATGGCCTGCTCCTTCGCCGCCGTCAGCGCGTTGAAGGCGAGGCTCGCCGAATCCGAGCCCTGCGCGCCCGCGATGACGGGCGTCCTGGTCCGCTCGCCCCAGACCTTGAGCTGCTCGATCGCCGCGGCGCGAAAGGTGTCGCCGGCGGCGAGCATCACCTTGCGGCCTTCGGAGGCAAATTTCTGCGAGAGCTTTCCGATCGTCGTGGTCTTGCCGGAGCCGTTGACGCCGACGACGAGAATGACGAACGGCTTCCTGGCCGTGTCGATCACGAGGGGCTTCGCCACGGGCGCAAGCACCTTCTCGACCTCGGTGGCCACGACGTCCTTGACCTCGTCCGCCGAGATCGCCTTGTCGTAGCGCCCGGTGCCGACGGCCTCCGCGATCCGCACGGCGACGGACGTGCCGAGGTCGGCGCGCAGCAGCACGTCCTCGATGTCGTCGAGCATGGCGCGATCGAGCTTTCGCTTGGTGACGAGGTCGGCGACCGCGGTGCCGAGCGACGACGAGGTGCGCTTCAGCCCGTTGGACAGGCGGCGCCACCAGCTCAGCTTGGGGGTCTCGGAGGTGGTATCGTTCATGGAGGCGTGTTAGCCGTTCCCGCTTCCAAACGAAAGTCTTGCAATTGCTCGATGTTCCCCAATTGACCGCCGAGGAGATTTTGTCGCGCGTGCTCCATCGCGACGGGCTGATGCTGATCATCGACAAGCCGGCCGGGCTGCCGGTGCATCGCGGCCCCAAGGGCGGGCCGAACCTCGAGGATTCCTTCGACGCGCTGCGTTTCGGCCTGCCGCGGCCGCCGGTGCTGGCCCACCGGCTCGACAAGGACACCTCCGGCTGCCTCGTGCTCGGCCGCCATCGCAAGGCGACCGCCTCGCTCGGCCTGTTGTTCAAGCACGGCAAGATCGGCAAGACCTACTGGACCGTGGTCGAGGGCGGCCCCACCGAGGACGAAGGCACCATCGACATGCCGCTCGGCCGGCTCAATGCAGAGCGCGGCTGGTGGCAGAAGCCGGACCCGGACGGGCAGAAGGCCATGACCAATTGGAAGGTGATGGGTCGGGGCGAGGGGTTTACCTGGCTCGCCATGGAACCGGTGACGGGCCGGACCCATCAGTTGCGGGTGCATGCGGCCGCGAGCGGCTGGCCGATCTTCGGCGATAACATTTACGGCAACGGCCCGCGCTTCGGTGAGCCGAAGCTGCATCTGCATTCCCGCGAGATCGTCGTGCCGATCTCCCGGAACAAGGAGCCGATCCGCGTGGTGGCGCCGGCCCCGCCGCATATGCACGAGAAGCTCCGGGCCTGCGGGTGGAACGGAGAGTGATGACCCTCATGGTGAGGAGGCGCGTCAGCGCCGTCTCGAACCATAGAGGCTCCGCTGCCGCATCTCGTGGCCATCCTTCGAGACGCCCGCTTCGCGGGCCCTCAGGATGAGCAGCGGAGTGGTGCTCCGCTATGGGCCCATGGTTTACGAAACCTTCAGCGCTCACCGCTAATGATGTCGGTTGCTTAGAACAAGCTTCCGTCAATTCGCTCAGGATGAGCAGCGCGAGATGACCACGGCCGGGCTATCGATCATCGACGAGGTCGAATCTGCGATTCGGATCGGCTCGGCGGAAAAGGGCCTGGAGACGGCCCGGCGCGTCACCGAGCTGTTTCTCGCTTCCGCCGGCAAGTTCGACGACGAGCAGATCGCGCTGTTCGACGACGTGCTCGCGCGCCTGATCGGCACCATCGAACTGCGTGCCATCGCCGACGTCGGCGCCCGCGTCGCGCTGGCCGAGATCAGCGCCCAGCTCGCGCCGGTCGCGCAAGCGCCGCCTTCCGTGATCCACCGCCTCGCCAACAATGACGAGATCCGCATTGCCGGTCCCGTGCTGCAGGAATCCGCCCGCCTCGACGACGGCGAGCTGGTGAAGATCGCCTCCAGCAAGGGCGAGCCCCATCTGCTCGCGATTGCCGGGCGCTGGTGGCTGAAGGAGATCGTCACGGACGCGCTGCTGGCGCGGCGCTATCCCAGCGTCAGCCGGCGGCTCGCCGCCAATCCCGGCGCGCGCGTCTCGGGCACCGGATTTGCCATCATCGTCGGCCAGGCCGAAAGCGATCCGGAGCTCGCCGTCAGCATCGGCGTTCGCGTCGATCTGCCGTCGGACCTGCGCCGGCAGTTGCTGCGTTCGGCGACCGACGCCGTTCGCACGCGCCTGTTGTCGCGCGCGCCGCCGCATCTGTTCGAGGAAATCCAGAGCGCGATCGCCGCCGTCACCAGCGGCGTCGCGCGCGAGATGTCCGCCGTGCGCGATTTCGAAGGTGCCAAGCGCGCCATTGCGAATCTCAAGGCCAGCGGCGAGCTCGACGAGGCGACGCTGCTCGGCTTCGCCAGGCAGCGGCGCTATGAGGAGACGGTGGCGGCCCTCGCGGCGTTGTCGGGGTCGACGACTGAAGTGATCCGCCCGCTGATGCAGAGTCTTCGCGAGGATGGTCTCCTGGTGCCGTGCAAGGCGGCGCAGCTCAGCTGGGAGACGACCGTCGCCGTGCTCGAAAGTCGCTTTGCGACCGGCGCGATCAAGCCGGCGGATCTTGCGCGGGCGCAAGGACATTACGCGCGAATGACGGCGGAGAATGCCAGGCGGACGCTGCGATTCTGGCAGGTGCGGGCGCTGTAAGCTCTTCTTTATACAGTCAGCCGCTCACCATCGCTGCCGCTAATCATCAGCGACACGACACTTCCCACCCGCTCGCGCGCAATCGCCACCGGCAGATAGTGCTCGGTGCGGCCCTGCCCCTCGCTCTCGATCAGCACCTCGCGCGTTGCGCCGATCTCGGCTTGCAGGCGCTGCCCCAAGGCCGCTTCACCCGCAGCGCGCAGCCGTCGCGCACGGTCCTTGATGGCCGCACCGCCAACCTGCGGCATCCGTGCGGCCGGCGTGCCGGGCCGCGGCGAATAGGGAAAGACGTGGAGGAACGTCAGTCCGCATTCCTCGACCAAGTCCAGCGAACGCGCAAACATCTCCTCCGTCTCGGTCGGGAAGCCCGCGATGATGTCGGCGCCGAAGGCGATGTCCGGGCGCAGACGGCGGACCTGATCGCAGAACGCGATGGCGTCCTTGCGCGAATGCCGCCGCTTCATGCGCTTCAGGATCATGTCGTCGCCCGACTGCAGCGACAGATGCAGATGCGGCATCAGCCGCGCATCGTCAGCGATGACGTCGAGCAGGTCGCGGTCGGCCTCGATCGAATCGATCGAGGAGATGCGGAGGCGCTTCAAATCCGGCACATGCCGCAAAATCTGCTTGGTCAGCAGGCCGAGTTTCGGCACGCCCGGCAGATCGGCGCCATAGCTGGTGAGATCGACGCCGGTCAGCACGATCTCGGCATGGCCGCGCGCGACCAGGGCGCGCACCTGCGCGACCACCGCGCCCATCGGCACCGAGCGCGAATTGCCGCGGCCGTAGGGGATGATGCAGAAGGTACAGCGATGGTCGCAGCCGTTCTGCACCTGGACGAACACCCGCGGCAGGCCGGCCGCAAAACCGTCGACGAGATGCGGCGCCATCTCCTTCACCGACATGATGTCGCTGACGGCGATCTTCTCGCTGGTGCCGAGATCGAACGCATCGCGCGCCGCACGCCAGGCTTCGCGGTGCATCTTGTCATCATTGCCGACGACGCGATCGACCTCCGCCATGTCGGCGAACATCGTAGCCTGCGTCTGCGCCGCACAGCCCGTGACGACGATGCGCGCCTCGGGCCGCTCGCGCTTCAATTTGCGGATCGATTGCCGCGCCTGCGCCACCGCCTCGTTGGTGACGGCGCAGCTGTTGACGACGATGGTGTCGGTGAGTCCCGCAGCCTCGGCCTCGCAGCGCATCACCTCGGCCTCGAAGGCGTTGAGGCGGCAGCCGAAGGTGACGATGTCGACGGTCATCAGGCGGCGGGCGCGAACAGCGCCGGATCGAAGGTGCCCTCGTACTCGAAGGTCGCGGTGCCCGTCATGAGCACGTGATCGTCGCGCTCGCGCCATTCGATGCCGAGCTTGCCGCCGGGCAGCGTGATCTCGACCTTGCGCTCGGCGCGCTTCAGCCGCGCCGCGGCGACGGCGGTGGCACAGGCTGCCGAGCCGCAGGCCTTGGTGAGGCCGGCGCCGCGTTCCCAGGTGCGGATCGTGATGTGCTTGTCATCGACGATATGGGCGAGCGTGATATTGGCGCGTTCGGGGAAGATCGGATGGTTTTCCAAGAGCGGGCCGACGCGGCCGAGATCATAGGCCTCGACATCATCGACCCAGAACACCGCGTGCGGATTGCCCATGCTCACCACGGAGGGCGAGTGCAGGATCGGATCGTCGATCGGCCCGATCTGCAATTCGATGTAGCGGGTGTCGCGAAACTCTTCGGCCAGAGGAATGTCCTGCCAGCCGAATTTCGGCACGCCCATGTCGACAGTGTAGAGATCAGGCGCGGGACCCTGCCAGGCATTGAGCAGGCCGGCGGCCGTCTCGAACGTCGCACTGGTCTGCCCGGTCTTCTCGAAGATGCGGCGCACGACGCAGCGCATGCCGTTGCCGCAGGCGCCGGCCTCCGAGCCGTCATTGTTGTAGATGCGGATGAAGGCTTCGGTACCGTCGAGCCGCGGCTTCTGCAGCACCATGAGCTGGTCGTAGGCCACGCCGCCCTTCGCGGACGCCACGGCGCGGGCATCGTCCGGCGTGACCGGCCCCGCGGAATCACGCATGTCGACGACGACGATCTCGTTGCCGATACCGTTCATCTTGGCAAATGCGTGGTTAGCCAGCGCGCTCATGAAAATTCCCGAATTTCGCCCGCCTTATATGGCGATCCTCGGCCGCTTGACCAGTGATTTGCCACCGCGAGGCAGGAGATCGGTCAAGGCGCCTGCCATGACGCATCTGTCATGGGACGAATTCTCTGCTTGCGTGTTAGAACGGCGCGGCTCGCCGCGAACCGGGATGCGCGGCCGGGCTGAAGCCGGATTAGGCCTTGGTGGGCAAGGTCTTGGTGAGTAAGGGCCTTGGTGGTCAAGGCTTCGGGGAGAATAAAATGATCGGGTTTCGTCGTCTCGCTCTGGCCGCGCTGATCCCGGCGGCGGCCATGTCGATCGGCCTGTCCGGGGCTCCGGCACAGACCCCCAGCCCAGCGCCGGCTACGTCGGCAAGCCCCTCGCCCGTGCCGTCGGCAGCACCGACCCCGGCCGCAAGCGCCTCGCCTGCCCCTGCGGCGACGGCCTCACCATCGCCCGCAGCCAGCGCATCGCCTTCACCCGCCCCGACACCTCCACCCCCGGCGGCCGCCGCGACCCCAGCCCCGGTGCAGACCGCCGATCCCTTCGGTCTCGAGACCACGCTCGAGCCGAAGAAGGTGGTGATGGTCAAGGGCACGGCCAATTGGGACTCGGCCTTCGACACGCTGACCGACGCCTTCAAGGCCCTGAACACGCTGCTGGAGAAGCAGGGCATCAAGCCGTCAGGCAATTCGATGATCGTCTACACCTCGACCGACGACACCGGCTTCACCTTCCTCGCCCAGATCCCGGTCGATCAGGACCCCAAGAATCTGCCCAAGGACATGAGCATCGGCAAATCGCCGGAAGGCAAGGCGCTGAAGTTCGTCCATCGCGGCTCCTACGACAACATGGACAACACTTATGAGGCGATCACCAATCATCTCGACGACAAGAGGCTGGAAGCCAAGGACACCTTCATCGAGGAGTACCTCACCGATCCCCTTGAGACGGCCGAGGACAAGCTCGTGATCAATGTTTTCGTACCGCTGAAGTGAGACCGATGAAAAAGCCTGCCCTCCTCGCCGCCGTTTTCGCCACCGCCTTGTTGACGGCGCCTGCCCGCGCCGATGATTTTCCTTCGGCCATTTCAGTGAGCGGCGAAGCCATAATCTCCGCGGCTCCCGATCTCGCGCAGATCGACGCGGGCGTCGCCAACGACGCCAGGACCGCGAAGGAAGCTTCCGACGCCAACAATGCCGCGATGGGTAAGGTGCTGCTGGCGCTGAAGGGCGCCGGGATCGCCGAGAAGGACTACCAGACCTCGCGGCTGTCGCTGCAGCCGCAATACGGCCAGAACAAATCCACCGGCGCATCCCCGGTGGTCGGCTTTCGCGCCAGCAACCGCGTCACCGTGAAGATCCGCGACGTGACCAAGGTGGCCGGCATCATCGACACGCTGGTCGGCGCCGGCGCCAACGACATCGGCAACATCTCGTTCGAGGTGACGCAGGCCTCGAAACTGCTCGACGACGCGCGCGAGCAGGCGGTGGCGGACGCACGGCGCAAGGCGGAGATTTACGCGAGGGCGACCGGCGTCACGCTGGGGGCGCCGCTGAGCGTTTCGGAAGGCGGCGGCCCGGTGCCGCTGTTCAAGGGCCGGATGGCCGATCGAATGGCCGCAGCACCGCAGGCCGCGGTCGCGCCGGGCGAGGAGACACTGTCGGTGACGGTGAATGTGAGCTGGGCGATCAAGCCCAAGGAATAGCTCTCGTGTCCCGGACGCGCTGCAGCGCGAAACTCTGCTGCGCAGAGCCGGGGCCCAGGACATTGCACGGTACGTACGGCGAGATAGGCCCCAGCTCAGCAGCGCATCACTGACGTGTTGCGCTGCGTCCGGGGCACGAGCGACGTGGAGCTAGATCTCCACCACCTGCCCCGGCAGCATCGCCACGAACCGCTCCTGCGGGATCTTCGCGGCATCCAGCGCTTCCACCAGCGCTTTCGCCGGCGCGTCGATGGCTTCGTCGGTCAGCTGGAACGTGAAGTGGTGATGGCCGAGCGCTTGCTCCGCACCGCAATCGGCCAGGGCCTTCACTGCGTCTTCCGGGTTCATGTGCTGGTCGCGCATGAACCAGCGCGGCTCGTAGGCGCCGATGGGAAGGATCGCCAGGCGCAGCTTGCCGTGCCGCTCGGCGACACGGCGGAAATGCCGGCCGTCGCCATAGCCGGAATCGCAGACCACGTAGATCTTTCCGGCCGGCGTCTCCAAAACGAAGCTCGCCCACAGCGCCTTGTTGCGATCGAACAGACCGCGCGCGGTCCAGTGCCGCGTCGGCACCAGATGCACGGCGATGCCGCCGCCGAGTTCGACGCGATCGTGCCAGTCGAACGCCTCCACCTTGATGCCGGGATCCCAGCTGCGCATGGTGACGTCGTTGCCGAGCGGGGTGACCACGCGCGGGGCGAAATTCTTGGTGAGCCGCGATAGCGTCGCGATATCGAGATGGTCGTAATGGCCGTGCGAGACCAGCACGACGTCGATCTTCGGCAGCTTCTCGAAGGCGATGCCGGGATCGTTGTGTCGCTTCGGGCCGGCGAAGGCGATCGGCGAGACCCGCTCCGACCAGACCGGATCGACCAGGATGTTGAGGCCGCCGGTCTGGATCAGCCAGCTGGCGTGGCCGACGAAGGACAGGCGCACCTTGCCGCCATCGACTCGCTCCGGCGGGGTGTCGGCATGGGGGCTGGGGGCCCAATCCGGCCAGGCTGCGCGCTGCCGCTTGCCGCTGAACTGCCAGCGCAGCACCTCGCGCAGCGATTTGGGCGGCGACCCGTCCGGATCGAAGAAGGTCAGGCCGTCGAAATGGTCGGAGGCGGGACCGTCATAGGTTTTCATGCTGGACATCCAGAGGGAGGGGACGCCGACCAGCGCACCGGCTCCGGTGAACAGTCCGAAAAGGCGGCGGCGGGTAATCGGCACGGCGGGCTTCTAGGGATGGTCGAGGTGGTAAGACATCACCGCCTATATGGGCGGGGCTGAAGGAAAAGGAACCGCGACAAAAGGATCACGTTTTCAGAACCTTGCCTTATCAAGAGGGAGCCGGCACCCTAACTTTCCTTGACTTTTGGGCGCGAGCGGCGTTTAACCCCGCCACTTTCTCGGAAAGGCTTTCTTTTCGACCCGCCGACCGGCCTTAGGACCGGAGGTCAACGCCCGACAGCGCTGTGCGCCCTCGGGCGTAAAGGTGTTTGGAAGATCGCAATTCTTGCGAGCAGGACAAGGACAACGGCATTGTTCGACAATCTGTCGGAACGGCTTGGTGGCATTCTCGATCGTCTGACGGGGCGCGGTGCGCTGACCGAAAAGGACGTCGACGCCGCGATGCGCGAGGTACGCCGGGCGCTCCTGGAGGCCGACGTCGCGCTGGAAGTCGTGCGCAGCTTCACCGAGCGCGTCCGCGAGCAGGCAATCGGCGCCACCGTCGTCAAGTCGGTCACACCCGGCCAGATGGTGGTCAAGATCGTCCATGACGAGCTGGTCAACACGCTCGGCGCCGAAAGCCAGACCATCGACGTCAATTCGGTGCCGCCGGTGCCGATCATGATGGTCGGCCTGCAGGGCTCCGGTAAGACCACCACCACCGCCAAGCTCGCCCGCCGCCTCGTCCAGCGCGACAAGCGCAAGGTCTTGATGGCTTCGCTCGACGTCTACCGCCCGGCGGCGATGGAGCAGCTGGCCGTGCTCGGCCGCGACCTCGATATTCCCACTTTGCCAATCGTCGCCGGCCAGCAGCCGCCGCAAATTGCAAAACGCGCGCTGGAAGCCGGCAAGCTCGGCGGCTACGACGTCGTGCTGCTCGACACCGCGGGCCGCACCACGCTTGACGAAGAGATGATGGCGGAGGCGGCGGCGATCAAAGCCGCGGCCAATCCGCATGAAGTGCTGCTGGTCGCGGACTCGCTCACCGGCCAGGATGCGGTGAATCTGGCGCGCTCGTTCGACCAGCGCGTCGGCCTCACCGGCATCGTGCTGACACGTGTCGACGGCGATGGCCGCGGTGGCGCCGCGCTGTCGATGCGCGCCGTCACCGGCAAGCCGATCAAGCTGATCGGCACCGGCGAAAAGACCGATGCGCTGGAGGATTTCCACCCCGACCGTATCGCCGGCCGCATCCTCGGCATGGGCGACGTGGTCTCGCTGGTCGAGCGCGCCGCCGCCAATATCGACGCCGAGAAGGCCGCGCGCACCGCCGAGCGCATGCGCAAGGGTCAGTTCGACCTCAACGACATGCGCGAGCAGCTGTCGCAGATGGCCAACATGGGCGGCATCAGCGGGCTGATGGGCATGATGCCCGGCATCTCCAAGATGAAGAACCAGATCGCGGCGGCCGGCATCGACGACAAGATCTTGAAGCGCCAGGTCGCGATCATCGATTCCATGACCCGCGAGGAGCGCCGTCATCCCGACCTGCTCAAGGCCAGCCGCAAGAAGCGCATCGCCGCAGGGTCGGGCCAGAGCGTCGAGCACGTCAACAAGCTGCTCAAGATGCACCGGAACATGGCCGACGTGATGAAGGCCATGGGCTCGGGCAAGCGCGGCCCGCTCGCCGGCATCGCGCAGGCCATGGGCTTCGGCGGCGGCATGAAGATGCCCTCGCCCGAAGAGATGAAGGCGCTTCAGGACAAGATGCAGAGCGGCGGCGGACAGGGCCTGCCCAATCTGCCGAAGGATCTGCCGCCCGGCCTTCGCACCGGCCTGCCGAACCTTCCGGGGCTGACCGGGCTGAGTGGCAAGCCGACGCTGCCGGGCCTCGGCGGTTTCCCGGGCAAGAAGAAATGAGGGATTCGTCGCAGGGGATCAGCATCTCATGCGACGCGGAATACCAATCAACCGAACAAAACGTACTTTGAAGGAGAACTGAATGTCCGTCGTTATCCGCCTCGCCCGCGCCGGCACCAAGAAGCGTCCCGTCTATCACGTCGTCGTCGCCGATTCGCGCTTTCCGCGCGATGGCCGCTTCATCGAGCGTCTCGGCCATTTCAACCCGCTGCTGCCGAAGGACAACGAGACCCGCCTCAAGCTCGACATGGAGAAGGTGAAGGCCTGGCTCGCCAAGGGTGCGCAGCCGTCCGACCGCGTGGCGCGTTTCCTCGACGCCGCCGGTGTCAAGAAGCGCGAGGCGCGCAACAACCCCGAGAAGGCCGTGCCGCGCAAGGAGCGCAAGGCGCAGGCCGAAGCCGCGGCCAAGAGCTAAGGCCGGATCATGTCGGCGCTGGTCTGCGTCGCGCGGATCGGCGCCGCGCATGGGGTGCGCGGTGCGGTCAAGCTGTGGACTTTCACCGAAGATCCCTTTGCCATCCGGCGCTACGGCCCGTTGTCGACCAAGGACGGCAGGCGCCAGTTCGAGATCGCGCAGGTGCGCGAGGCGAAGGACCATCTGGTCGCGACATTCAAGGGTGTCGCGACCCGCGATGAGGCCGAGCGCCTCAACGGCATCGAGCTCTACGTCCCGCGCGAAAAACTGCCCGCGACGGACGAGGACGAATATTATCACACCGATCTGGTCGGGCTCGCCGCCATCAGCACCGATGGCGAGACCATCGGCCGCGTGCTCGCGATCCACAATTTCGGCGCCGGCGACATCATCGAGATCGCCCCGCCGAAGGGGCCGACGATGCTGCTGCCGTTCTCGAATGCCGTGGTGCCCGAGGTCGATATTGCCGGCGGCCGCGTCGTGATCGCGCTGCCGCAGGAGATCGAGGGCGACGACGCTCCTCCTGCCAGTGCCGCCGAAGGCCGGGACCCATAACCACAGGTCGTGGTTTTTCGCTAAGCTGAGCGCAATGACCAACCCCTCACCCTGGCGCGCGACGGTGCTGACGCTGTTTCCGGAGATGTTTCCGGGACCGCTCGGCGTGAGCCTGGCCGGGCGGGCGCTGGCATCCGGAATCTGGGAGATCGAGGCCCGCGACATCCGGGCCTCCGCCACCGATCGCCACCGTAGCGTCGACGACACTCCCGCAGGCGGCGGGCCGGGCATGGTGCTGCGGGCGGACGTCTTGGCAGCAGCCATCGATGCCGCCGGGATCGGTCCGGAGCGACCGCGCCTGCTGATGAGCCCGCGCGGTCGGCCATTGACTCAGGCCCGTGTCGTCGACCTCGCCCGGGGACCCGGCCCGCTGATCGTCTGCGGGCGGTTCGAAGGCATCGACCAGCGGGTGATCGACGCCCGGGGCCTGGAGGAGGTCTCGATCGGCGACTACGTGCTTTCAGGCGGCGAAATCGCCGCGCTGGCCCTGATCGACGCCTGTGTCCGGCTGCTGCCGGGGGTGATGGGCAAGGAGATCTCGGGAACCGAGGAGAGTTTTTCGGACGGCCTGCTTGAATACCCCCAATACACCCGCCCGCAGCTATTCGAGGAGGTTCCAATCCCTGCCATCCTCACCTCCGGCGACCACGCCAAGGTGGCGGCCTGGCGGCGGGCCCAATCCGAGGCCCTGACTGCCGCCCGCCGGCCGGATCTGTGGGAAAAAGCCGCGAATCAGGGGGCGGGCCAAAAAACGCCAAAAAACAAGACAGACGGGTGACAAACGCTCCGGCTTGCCTTATAGGAGCGGCCACATCCGCAATGGCTGGATCAACGAATTTCACGCAGCCCCCGTTTCGCAGGCTGGGCGCGCCGATGGAGATTTACCCATGAACCTGATCAAGCAGCTCGAGCAAGAGCAATTCGACAAGCTGTCCGCCGGCAAGGACATTCCGGAATTCGGTCCCGGCGACACCGTGATCGTCAACGTGAAGGTGGTGGAAGGCGAACGCACCCGCGTGCAGGCCTATGAAGGCGTCTGCATCGGCCGTTCCGGCGGTGGCCTCAACGAGAGCTTCACCGTCCGCAAGATCTCCTACGGCGAGGGCGTTGAGCGCGTGTTCCCGGTGATGTCGCCGATGATCGACTCGATCAAGGTGGTGCGCCGCGGCAAGGTGCGTCGCGCCAAGCTCTATTACCTCCGCAATCTGCGCGGCAAGTCGGCCCGCATCGTGGAGAAGACTGAGCACGCCAAGGCCGCCGTCAACGAGTGAGCCTCGACACCAGGCAAGTTTTCGAAAGCGCGGGGCTCGGCTCCGCGCTTTTTTGTTGCGACAGCGCGGCGCGCCGGTGGCTGTCCCTCACCCTGGGGAGCGCGGGACGCGCGTCTCGACGGGCGAGGCCTCCGGCCGGGCCTGCATCCTTCGAGACGCGCGCGAAAGGCGCTCCTCGGGATGAGGGTCACGCATGATGCACATGGCATGCATTTGAAACCTCTCGCGCTTCCAATTCGGCCTGCTATATATTCCTAGAATGTTTCCAGATCCGACCAGCCTCGCCCCCGTCCAGCGCATCGTCATCGACGATCGCTCGCGGCTGCCTGGGCGGTTCTTCGGACGCTTCGCGACCTCGGCAACCTCAGAGCTTACGCGCGCAGCCTGAAAGGCTGCGTCGACGATTTGTTGCCTGCGCGGTCTGCCGCGCTCATCGCTGACACACATTCTTCGGAGCTGAAGCTCATGTCCAAGCCGACCACCCTGTACGACAAGATCTGGAACGACCATCTGGTGCACGAAGCCGAGGACGGCACCTGCCTGCTCTACATCGACCGCCATCTGGTGCACGAGGTGACCTCGCCGCAGGCGTTCGAAGGCCTGCGTGCCACCGGCCGCAAGGTCCACGCGCCGGAGAAGACGCTGGCCGTCGTCGATCACAATGTGCCGACCACCGATCGTACCAAGCCGAACCCCGACCCTGAGAGCATCGAGCAGATCAAGGCGCTGGCCGAGAACGCCAAGGAGTTCGGCATCGAATATTACAACGAGTTCGACAAGCGCCAGGGCATCGTCCACGTCATCGGCCCCGAGCAGGGTTTTACGCTACCCGGCACCACCATCGTCTGCGGTGACAGCCACACCTCGACGCATGGCGCGTTCGGCGCGCTCGCGCACGGCATCGGCACCAGCGAGGTCGAGCACGTGCTGGCGACGCAGACGCTGATCCAGAAGAAGGCCAAGAACATGCGCGTCACCGTCGACGGCATATTGCCCGACGGCGTGACCGGCAAGGACATCATCCTCGCCATCATCGGCGAGATCGGCACCGCCGGCGGCACCGGCTACGTGCTGGAATATGCCGGCGATGCGATCCGCGCGCTCTCGATGGAAGGCCGTATGACGGTCTGCAACATGTCGATCGAAGGCGGCGCACGCGCCGGCCTGGTCGCGCCCGACCAGAAGGCCTATGACTTCCTGCGCGATCGTCCGAAGGCGCCGAAGGGCGCGGCTTGGGACGCGGCGATGCGCTATTGGGAGACCCTGCGCTCCGACGAGGGCGCGCATTTCGACCATGAGCTGCGGCTCGACGCCGCCAAGCTGCCGCCGATCGTGACCTGGGGCACCAGCCCCGAAGACGTGATCTCGGTCACCGGCATCGTGCCCGATCCCGACAAGATCGCGGACGAGGCCAAGCGCATCTCCAAGCACCGCGCGCTGAAATACATGGGCCTGACCGCGGGCACCAGGATCACCGACATCAAGCTCGACCGCGTCTTCATCGGCTCCTGCACCAACGGCCGTATCGAGGATCTGCGCGCCGCCGCGAAGATCGCCGAGGGCAAGACCGTCAACGCCCACGTCAACGCCATGGTCGTGCCGGGCTCCGGCATCGTGAAGGAGCAGGCCGAGGCCGAGGGCCTCGACAAGATCTTCATCAAGGCCGGCTTCGAATGGCGCGAACCGGGCTGCTCGATGTGCCTTGCCATGAACCCGGATAAGCTGAAGCCGGAGGAGCGCTGCGCCTCCACCTCGAACCGCAATTTCGAGGGCCGCCAGGGTTTCAAGGGCCGCACGCATCTGGTGTCGCCGGCGATGGCGGCGGCAGCCGCGATCGCAGGTCACTTCGTCGACGTCAGGGACTGGCGCTGACACGGTTCCTGCAATTGTAGCGATCGCGGCAAAGCGCCCTTAATCGATCGACTGACACTCTCGTCCTCGCGAGCATTTCGCGAGGACGCGCCATGGCCAACAAGCCGGAATATGTCGACCTCATCAGCGAGGCCACGCGCCAGCACCGCCGGCGCACGGCGCCGCTGCGCATCGTCGCCAAGCCTGAGGTCGAGGAGACATCCAAGCTCAGCCGCTGGCCGCCCGCGATGTTCAAGCAGTGGAAGCTCGAGAACCTGATGCGATGGAAGGCCTCGTCGTGGAAGCTGAAGGATTGGTTCTGAGTTAGACCGCCATCCGCCGTCATTCCGGAGCGCTCGAAGGGCGAACTGCGGTGCGCAATTGCGCACCTGAGGTCTGGCGCTTGCGCGCCATCCCGGAATGACGGCTCTAGCTCACCTCACCAATACCGATACGGATAGTGCCAGCGCGGCCAGTGGCAGACGCGGCGCGGGCCGTAATAGGTCCAAATGATCCGGCAGCGGCGCGGATAG
>JAEYTQ010000243.1 GCA_023433965.1 Pseudomonadota bacterium
GCACTGCATTCGGGCTGGCGTTTGTGATCTCTGCCGTCACCCACCTTGCGCGCCTGATCCGCGCCGCATTCGTGTTTGCGCGCGAAGGCGTGTTCGGCGCGGTCGATCCGAGCCTGGTGCCGCCGCCGGGACAACTCGCGCTCAAGCTGGCGCGCATCATCGAGCGCGGCGGCGTCAAGCACGGTCCGCGGATCTCGCGCGCGCTCACCCGAATGGGCCCGGCCTATCTCAAGCTCGGGCAGTTCCTGGCAACGCGCCCGGACGTGGTCGGCGTCATCATGGCGCGCGACCTCGAAAGCCTCCAGGACCGCCTGCCGCCGTTCTCGCAAGCCGAAGCGGAAGCTGCGATCACCACCTCGCTGGAGCGGCCGCTGACGGAGATCTTCGCGAGCTTCGGCCCGCCGGTCGCGGCCGCTTCGATCGCGCAGGTGCATCGCGGCGAGGTGCTGCGCGACGGCATCCGCAGGTCCGTCGCGATCAAGGTGCTGAGGCCCAATGTCGCCGCACGCTTCCGCCGCGACCTCTCCGATTTCTTCTTCGTCGCGTACAAGGCCGAGGCCTATTCGGCCGAGGCGCGGCGGCTGCGCCTGATCGAAGTCATCAACACCATGTCGCGATCGGTCGCGATGGAGATGGACCTGCGCCTCGAGGCCGCCGCGCTGTCGGAGATGGCGGAGAACACGCGCGACGACCCTGATTTTCGCGTACCCGCCGTCGACTGGGACCGCACCACGCACAACGTGCTGACGATGGAGTGGATCGACGGCATCGCGCTGAACGACCACAAACGCCTTGCGGAGGCGCAGGTCGATTTGCCCGATCTCGGCCGCAAGGTGATCCAGAGCTTTCTGCGCCACGCGCTGCGCGACGGCTTCTTCCACGCCGACATGCATCCAGGCAATCTGTTCCTCGATGACGCCGGCCGCCTCGTCGCGGTCGATTTCGGCATCATGGGCCGATTGGGCATGAAGGAGCGGCGCTTCCTCGCCGAAATTCTGCTCGGCTTCATCACCCGCGACTATCGTCGCGTCGCCGAGGTTCATTTCGAGGCGGGCTACGTCCCCGCGCATCATTCGGTCGAGAATTTCGCGCAGGCCATCCGTGCCATCGGCGAGCCGATCCACAACCGCACCGCCGAAGAGATCTCGATGGCACGGCTCTTGACGCTGCTGCTCGAAGTCACCGGCCTGTTCGACATGACGACGCGGCCCGAGCTGATCCTGCTGCAGAAGACCATGGTCGTGGTCGAGGGCGTGGCGCGCGGCTTCGATCCCAAGCTCGACATCTGGAAGATCGCCGATCCCGTGGTGCGCGAATGGATCGAGCGCAATCTCGGCCCCATCGGCCGGGTGCAAGGCGCACTCGCCGGGACCGGCGACATCGCGCGGGTCCTGATGCGCCTGCCAGAGATCGCCGAGCGCTCGGTGAAGGTGCTGGAGCAGCTCGAGACCATGACGCGTGAGGGCATCAGGCTGTCGCCGGAGAGCATCGCCGCGATGGGGCGGAGCGAGGGCCGCAAGAACCGCTGGCGCACCGTGGCACTCTGGATCATCGCCGCGACCTTCATCGGCATCCTCATCGCTGTTCGGAATCTATGATTGCACTGCAATCACGCACGTGATAGCATTGCTATCATTCGATGCTGGAGGGCGCCGTGGCAAGCCTGACCATCCGCAAGCTCGACGACGCCGTCAAAACCTATTTGCGGCTGCGCTCGGCCAAGAACCGCAGGTCTGTCGAAGAAGAAGTCCGGGTCATCCTGCGCGAACTGATCGAGGGCCGCGAGGAACCGCTGACGCCGTTTTCCGCGCCGCCGACCCCCTCCACCAGCCCGACGCCACAGCGCAGCGGCGCGGTTCCCGAGGCCAACGTCACCCTGATCATCGGCGGCGGCATCGCGGCCTACAAATCGCTCGACCTGATCCGGCGGCTGAAGGAGCGCCGCATCGAGGTCCGCTGTGTGCTGACGAAGGCGGCGCAACAATTCGTCACGCCACTGGCCGCAAGCGCATTGTCGCATGAGCGCGTCTATACCGACCTGTTCGACCCGCAGAGCGAGTTCGACGCCGGGCACATTCGGCTGGCACGCGACTGCGACCTGATCGTGGTGGCGCCGGCCACCGCCGACCTGATGGCGAAGATGGCGAACGGCCACGCCGACGATCTCGCCAGCGCGATCCTGCTCGCGACCAACCGCAAGGTACTGCTGGCACCGGCGATGAATCCGCTGATGTGGAATAACGCAGCGACCCGGCGCAACGTCGCGCAGCTCCAGCGCGACGGCGTCGTGCTGATCGGCCCGAACGCTGGCGAGATGGCGGAGGCGGGCGAAGCCGGCATCGGGCGCATGTCGGAGGCGATCGAGATCGCCGAGGCCGCCGAGCGGCTGCTGCAACCGCCGGTGCCGCGCCCGCTCGCCGGCAAGCGCGTGCTGATCACGGCGGGTCCGACGCACGAGCCGATCGATCCGGTGCGCTATATCGCCAACCGCTCCTCCGGCAAGCAGGGCTTTGCCATTGCCGCCGCGGCGCAGGCCGCCGGCGCCGAGGTTACTCTGGTGAGCGGTCCGGTCGACCTCGACGATCCCCCCGGCGTGACGGTGAAGCATGTCGAATCGGCGCGGCAGATGCTGGAGCAGGTGCAGGCGACACTTCCCGCCGACGTCGCGATCTTCGCCGCCGCGGTCGCCGACTGGCGGGTCGCCAACGAGGGCGGGCAGAAGCTGAAGAAGACGTCCGCCGGCATGCCGCCGCTCCAATTGGACGAGAACCCGGACATCCTCGCCACCATTTCCAAGCTGAGCGACAAGCGCCCGCCGCTGGTGATCGGCTTTGCCGCCGAAACCGAGCACCTCATCGACAACGCCAAGGCAAAATTCGCGCGCAAGGGCTGCGACTGGATCGTCGCCAACGACGTCTCCCCCGCGACCGGCGTGATGGGCGGCGATCGCAACACGGTCCATCTGCTCAGCCGCAAGAACGGTGCGAAGGACGGCGAAATTACCGTTGATTCATGGCCGGTGATGACCAAGGAACAGGTCGCCATCGAACTGGTCGCGCACATCGCGAAAAGCGTGAGCGACAAATCCCGGGAGCCGGCATCTTGAGCACGAAGGTTACGGTCGAGCTGCAGCAGCTGCCGCATGCCGATGGCCTCCCATTGCCGGCGTACCAGACCGCCGAGGCCGCCGGCCTCGACCTCATGGCGGCCGTACCCGAGAACGAGCCGCTGACGCTCGCGCCCGGCCGATATGCGCTGGTGCCGACGGGCCTTGCGATTGCGCTGCCCACCGGGCACGAGGCGCAGGTGCGGCCGCGTTCGGGACTCGCGGCCAAGCACGGCGTCACCGTGCTGAACTCGCCCGGCACGATCGACGCCGACTACCGCGGCGAGATCAAGGTGATCCTGATCAACCACGGCCAAGCGCCCTTCGTGATCGAGCGCGGCGAACGCATCGCCCAGATGGTGATCGCGCCCGTGGTGCAGGCCGCACTGGTTCCGGTCATCACCTTGTCGGCGACCGATCGCGGCGCAGGCGGATTCGGCTCCACCGGCCGCTAGCAGTCTCGCTGCGCGGCTTGCGGACAGGGAGCGCGTTTCCGCCGCTGCATGACAGCGAATGTGCAGCGGGCCCATGCCCCGCCACAGCCTTCATTTCTTCAAATTGCGCCGCAATTGATGTATCCAGATAAGCCGTTGGTCATGCCGTGACGGCACAACGCGCCTGATCTTTCATTTGGAGATATCTCGATGTCGCTCGATTCGGACATCATCGTCGATCGCCGCAGGATTCGCCGCAAGCTGACGTTCTGGCGTGTGATGGCCGCGCTGATCGCGATCGCGGCGATAGCGAGCGTTGCGCTGATCGCGACACCGGGAGCGCGCGGCACCTTCGCGTCGGCCGGCTCGATCGCGCGCGTTCACATCGAGGGCTTGATCCGCAGCGATTCCGATCGCACGCAGGCGCTCGAGCGGCTGGAGAACTCGCAGGCCGCCGCCGTGATCGTCCATATCAACTCGCCGGGCGGCACCACTGCCGGCTCCGAACAGCTCTACGATTCCCTGGTTCGGCTGAAGGCGAAGAAGCCGCTGGTTGTGGTGGTCGAGGGCCTCGCTGCCTCCGGGGGCTACATCACGGCAATCGCGAGCGACCACATCGTGGCCCAGCAGAGCTCGCTGGTGGGCTCGATCGGCGTGCTGTTCCAGTATCCCAACGTTTCCGAGCTGCTGAAGACCATCGGAGTCAAGGTCGAGGAGGTCAAATCGTCGCCGCTGAAGGCCGCGCCCAACGGTTTCGAGCCGACCAGCCCCGAGGCGCGCGCCGCGCTCGATGCGCTGGTGAAGGATTCCTATGCCTGGTTCAAGGGAATGGTGAAGGAGCGGCGTGGCATGGATGACACGCTGCTCGAAAAAGTCGCGGATGGCCGCGTCTTCACGGGGCGCCAGGCGATCGAGCTCAAGCTGATCGACCAGATCGGCGACGAGAAGACGGCCGTGACCTGGCTGGTCGAGCACAAGGGCGTCAGGAAGGGTCTGCCGGTACGCGACTACAAGCTTCAGCCACGCTTTGGCGATCTGTCATTCCTCAAGGCCACCGCCGTCGTCACGCTGGAAGCGCTCGGTTTGGGCGCGATTGCGCATCAGATCGGGCAAACCGGCGTCGCGCAGGCGGTCGACCGGCTCGGAATGGATGGAATGCTGGCCCTGTGGCAGCCGGCTGCGTCAAACTGACCGGATGCAGGCGAGTTCCGAAAGCTTTTCCCGTTGGGCGCGTGCCGGATCAGCCTGCTTTTTCGGCATTTGTCACGCATTTTCACGACGCTCAGCCTTGATTTAGCGTCTTGACAGATCAAGGTATTTTCACGGAAATGGTCATCCGCACGCTCCCGGGTCCTATCTCTCGATGATCAAATCCGAACTTGTTCAGCGTATCGCCGAGCACAACCCGCATCTGTACCAGCGGGATGTCGAGAACATTGTGAATGCGATTCTCGAAGAGAT
>JAEYTQ010000253.1 GCA_023433965.1 Pseudomonadota bacterium
GAGGACGGGCCGGACCCGCATGTGCGCGCTGCTGATTCATGCCAGAAGCCATGAATTGCCGGGCTTAGAGCCCATCGAGGCCGAAAACGCAAGCACGCCGTCTCGGGGATTCACGTCTCCCCGTGACCGATGCCACCGAACAGCCCACATTCTCTTGAACCATTTTGCCGCTGGCGCGTCTCATCCCAGAAGTCCCCAAGCTTCACCCCCATCAGAGAGCCCCGCTTCCCCCAGGCGGGGTTTTCGCTTTTGCGTGCCTGGCGAGGCGCCGCCACTGCTATAATGGCTCGAAGCTTTTTCGCGGGGTGCTCATGAAGGTCGCTATCGTCGTCGCAGGTTTGATCGTTGTCGCTGTCGCAGCCTTCGTCGCGATCCAGCCGAGCTTCTTGAAGCCTGCGTCCCTCGCCCACGTGAAAAAGTCCGACATCTTCGGCTTCTCGCCCGGGATGACCTTCGACGAGACCAACAGGCTCGTCAGTCAACGCCGCTATGTCTGCCGCCGCAGCCCCGGCTCGCCCACCCTCGAATGCGACATCAACGGCGCCAAGGTCACGGTCGACAGCGACGAGGCCGACGACCGGCACCCGATTTGGCGCGTCCACGCGACGCTCAGCAATCCGGGGCCGCAGGACGCCGCCGTCAAGTCGATCTCCGAACAGTTCAACGCGCAAGCCGTCAAGGACAGAGAGGGATGGACCTGGATCGTCGGCCGCGGCTTCAAGCTGAGCTATGACGGCCTCGCCCTGAACCTCGTGGACGAAGCCGCGGAGGCCAGGCTTCGCAAGGAAGCAAAGCGCTAAAGAGTGAGTCACCTCGTCGTGATACTTGTGGCCCCCACGCGCGTTGTTGACGCTTCAGTAACCCAACGCGGCCAAGCTTCGTTCAGGTTGGTTGCGTTGGAGTATCCTGACAGTGATGGATTTTCACGAGCTGCGTGAACTTGCGGCTGATGTTCGTATTTTCGTCGATGTCGCCGAAGACAAGGCCGAAGCGCTCAGGGCCGTGATCGCGGCTTACGACGTGGTGCTCGCGATCTTCCCCGCCGGCGACGGCATGGGCCTCCACGTCATCAAGGGCAAGGAGATCCTGGACGGAATCGCGACAGCGCAGACGCATGCGATGTACAGCCACACGGCCATCGCGGTTCCCGACCTCGCTCATGCCGAAGCGCTCAAGTTTCTGACCGCCCCCGCCGAACATCGCATCGCGGCCTAGCTCGTCGCCGGGTAGATGCGCCGCCCCGCATCGGAGCGGCGGCCGCACCATGTTAATTCAGCAGCCTTGTCTCTTGACGCGCAGGTCGAGCGGCCTGCCGCTTCCGTCGCAGACCGATGCGCGTCCCGGGCATATTGATGCCGAGCTCGATCGCGCGTGACCTGATCGAGGCAATGGGGCGCTTGAGCTTCACGATCATCAGCGTGAGGCTCTTTCCGGTTTCACACATCGATCGAAGCAGCCGGTCGTCGTCTTCCGACCAGCGCTCGTGGTTGTAGGTGCGGGCAGCCATGGACGTTTGCCTCTGAGGCCAGTGAGGCGGGGCCAAGCGAGGGCTCAAGCGTTGCGAATGTCAAAGGACCCAGCTTCGCCTTTTCTGAGCGCGGCGGCTGGGTGTCAGTTGAAGGGCGGCTTGTTACGCTGCCGCCTGACCCAGAGATAGTTTTCGGCGGCTGCTTTTCAACCGACTAACGGATTTGTAATTGCCCGGCGCGAAGTGCTGCCCGCACTTGGGCGAGGCCGCGTGCCGAGAACATCACGTTCCCACTCCGTTGTTCCGTGCATTCTGTTATGAACTTTCTTCAGGCTCGCGCGTCTTAAAGTTGAAGCGCCCCTAAGCTTCACCCCGCCAGAGAACCCCGCTTCCCCCAGGCGGGGTTTTCGCTTTGGCGCGCTGCATCAGCCCGCATGAGATTTCAAGCCCTCTTTGCCGTTGACCGCGCTACCTTCACGACGCAATTTTGCGACGGGCAGGGTTTCGAGGAGGCGTGATGCCGAAAACCCTTGTGGAATTCAGAGCGCAGAACCTTCGATTGCTCGAGCGGCTTTGTCCCGACGACCCCCGCTACATCCAGGCCTGGCTGAAGCAGTTCGACGAGCAGAACGGGATCACGCCTGAAGCGCGTGCGAAGTCCGGCAAGAGTCGTCCGAGGTCGCGGCCACGAAGCAAGACGGCGTCGCGCAGGCGCGCCAGGTCAGCGCCCTCCTCGGTATCGCCTCGCTGATCGGTGGCAACGACGAAGCGTCAAGCCTTGCGCGCTCGCATGACGGACCGAGCCGCAAGCTTACGCCGCACGGCGCTTCTTTCGTGCAGCCGAGGCCTTCGCCTTCGGCTTTTCGGAGCCCGCCTTCGAGACTCGCGCCACGGCGGCAAGCGAGGCGGAGAGAACCTCACGCTGGGCCTCGAGCCAATGGCTCTCGGCGTGGCCGTCCTGACCGCCGCTCTCCATCCAGATCTGGTAGGCGCGCTCGCGGATCGTTTGTTCCAGGTCTGACATTAATGTCCCTCCAATTCGGAGCGGCATCCTGAGCGGGGCCGGTTAACAAGCTCTCAAGCGAGCGACGTTCCTTCGTTGGAACGTTCATGTCGTCCTGCACCACAGCCATCGCGAACGCCGGCATCATCGCTCCCAGACGTGGGCATAGCACCATCCTTTCCGCGTCGCCCTGCGGCGAATGTCCTCGAGCTCGGTCAGGACGGCGATATCTCTCTCGCCATCGACGTTTCGGCGGTCAATACACGTCGGCCTGGAAGCGGCCGGACTTCTTGAGTTCCGCAACGAAGCTGACGGCCTCGTCGGTCGAACGCGCGCCGAACTGGGCGACGATGTCGACCAGCGCGCGCTCGACGTCCTTGGCCATGCGCTTGGCGTCGCCGCAGATATAGAGATGCGCGCCTTCCGCGAGCCAGGTCCACAATTCGCGGCCGACCTCGCGCATGCGGTCCTGCACGTAGAACTTCTTCTCGCCGTCGCGCGACCAGGCCAGCGACAGGCGCGTCAGCAGCCCGGACGTCTTCATCGCGTTGAGCTCGTCCTGGTAGAAGAAGTCGCAGTCGCTGCGCTGATGGCCGAAGAACAGCCAGTTCTTGCCCGGTGCGCCGGTCGCCTTGCGGTCGAGCAGAATGGCGCGGAACGGCGCGATGCCGGTGCCGGGGCCGATCATGATGATCGGCGTCTTCGGGTCCTGCGGCAGGCCGAAGCCGTGTGCCTTCTGCACATAGACCTTGAGCTTCTCACCCTCCTTGATGCGTTCGCCAAGGAAGGTCGAGGCGACCCCAAGGCGCCTGCGCTTTCCGATGACATAGCGCACGGAGTCCACCGTCAGCGACAGCTTTCCGGGCGTGGCATTGTGCGACGATGAGATCGAGTAGAGCCGCGGCTGCAGCGGCTCCAGCGCCTCGACGAAGGCCTCCGGATGGGGCCGCATGCCGGAAAACTTCTGCAGCGCCGCCATGACGTCGAGCGTGGTGGCATCGCCGTCGGGATCCTCGCCCTGCGCCAGTGCCCGCGCCTTCTCGCGCGCGGCGCCGCCGGTGATGAAGGAGACCAACTCGAACAGCGAGTCCGGCGCCGGTGACAGCGAGACGTCGTCGATCAGCACTTCGCGCAGCGTCTTGCCGTTGACTTTCGTGGTGTGGGAGGCACCGAGCAGCGCGATGATCTGATCGACGAGACCGACATCGTTGCGCGCGAACACGCCGAAGGAATCGCCGACCACGTAGTCGAGCTTGCTCTCGGAGAGGTCGAACTCGACGTGATAGGTTTCCTTCTCCGACTTGCCCTTGTTAAGCAGGCGGCGCGACAGGAAGGTCGCCTCGGTCGGATTGTCGCGCGAGCGGCCGGGTTCGGCGATCGTCACGGTCACGGCGGGCGCCGGAGCGTCGATCTTGTCGGCGGTCTTGGCCGCGGGCGCCTTGTCGAGCTCCTCGTACAGCGACTTCAGCATCCGCGCGGTCTCCTTGCCGCCGGGGACGCAAAGGTTGAGCCGCGCTTCGCTGCGGCTTGCGATCGCCTCCGAATAGTCGTGGCAATTGTAGCCGCACTGGCCACAATCCTGCTGCGCCA
Source organism: Pseudomonadota bacterium (assembly GCA_023433965.1). Taxonomy (GTDB): domain Bacteria; phylum Pseudomonadota; class Alphaproteobacteria; order Rhizobiales; family Xanthobacteraceae; genus Bradyrhizobium. Next base: position 4,062 of record JAEYTQ010000253.1, read on the forward strand.
TCGCCGCCATCATCTTGCGGCGGACGGGCCGGCCTTCGGCCAGCTTCATCCGCTCGGCGATCGGCATGGTCTGGTCGTGCCAGGGCGCTTCGCCGTCGTCACCGTCACCGGCCTGCATGACCGCGGCGCCCTGCTCTGCCGACAGCGGCGTTGCGACATCAGGCGACAAAAGCCCGGCAAAGAAGCCGTTGAGCCAGGAGCGCTGCGCGTCGGAAAACGGGGCGCTGGGTGGGATGATGTCGAGCTTGGGCGGAGGCGTGATCTGGTTCATGCAGACACCTGTGCATCGGCAAATTTGCGCAGCGTTTCGCCGTCGTGGCGGCGCGCAAAGGAGAGGAAGCTTTCGTCGGGCGAGTAGCGATGGGCGATATAGGCCTTGAGCAGTCGCTCGACCGTCTTGGGCGCGTCTTCGGCCTTGAGATCGCGATAGACCTCCTGCCCGACATCGGCATCGAGCCCGAACCCGCCGCCGGTGAAGAGGTGATACCCTTCGACCGTGTCCTCCTCGCCGACAGGCACGCGCGCGCCGATCAGGCCGATGTCGCTGATGTAATGCTGCGCGCAGGAATGGTGGCAGCCGGTGACGTGGATGTTGACCGGTTTGTCCATGGCGACGCGCGGCTCGCACCAGTCGCCGATCTCGGCCGCGTCGCGCTTGGTGTTGGCGGCGGCGAAGCGGCAGCCGGCATTGCCTGTGCAGGCGATCAGGCCGGCGCGGATATGCGAGGCCTCGACCGCGAGCCCGATCTGCTTGATGGCAGCGACGGCAAGCTCGACGTTCTCGTCGCGCACGCCCGATATCAGCAGGTTCTGCCAGACGGTCAGGCGGATCTCGCCGTCGCCGAGGTCGCGCGACATCTTGGCGAGGCCTCGCATCTGATCCGACGTAAGCTTGCCGAGCGTCAGCGACACGCCGATCCAGTTGAGGCCTTCCTGCTTCTGCTTGTGCACGCCGACATGCGCCATACGGTCCGCAGCCGGCCGCGGCGCGATCGCCTCTTCCGGCACGCGCGCAAACGGCGTCTTCAGCCGCTCCTCGACCAGCCCAAGGCAGCCGTCATGGCCCATGCCGTCGAGCACATATTTCAGTCGCGCCTTGTTGCGGTTGGTGCGGTCGCCATGATCGATGAACACGCGCACGATGGCGTCCGCGACGGCCGTCGCCTGCTCAGGCTTGATGATGATGCCGGAGTACTTGGCGAAATCCTTGTGGCCGGTGATGCCGCCGAGGCCGAGGCGGAACCAGATGCCCGGCTCGACTCCGAAGCCGTCCTTCACCTCGACCGCCGTGAAGGCGATGTCGTTGGTCTCTTCCAGCACCGCGATCCGTCCGGCGCCGTCGAAGGCGACGTTGAACTTGCGCGGCAGGCCGTAGAGCGAGCGGTCGTTGAGAATGTGGAAGTGCCATTCGCGCGCGAAGGGACGCGTGTCGATCAGCTCCTGCGGATCGATTCCGGCCGTCGGCGTTCCCGTCACGTTGCGGATGTTGTCGGCGCCGGAGCCGCGCGAGCACAGGCCGAGGTCCTGGATGCCCTCGAGCAGCTTCACGGCATGCTTCGGCGGAATTTCGCGGAGCTGGAGATTGGCGCGGGTGGTGACGTGGCTGTAGGGGCCGCAGAGTTCGTCGGCGAGCTCGGCGAGGCCCGACAGCTGCCAGTGCTTCATGATGCCGTTCGGAATGCGCAGGCGGCACATGTAGGAATCCTGCGTCGGCGCCACGTAGAAGATGCCGTAATAGCGCCAGCGGAAATTGTCCGCCGGGCTCGGCGGAGTATTGTCGAGCGCCTGCTGACGCAGTCGCGGGTAGGCATCGAACGGATGCTCGTCGCGCTTGTACTTTTCCTGGTCGGCAAGCTTCTTGCCCGACGCGATGACCTTGTCCTGCGCCTTGATGTGCACGGCGTCGGGACCAACAGGCTCGGCATTCGCCTTGCCGGCGCCGCCGCCGAGGCCGCGGCCGACGCGGCTGATCTGCAAGCCGGTCGTGAAGCCTTCGAGATAGCGTTTCTGCTCGTCGGTAAAGTCGACTGAGAGCGTTTCGATTTTCATGGTCGGTAACGAAGCTCCTGCGGCCACTGACGTGGCATCGACGGATTGGCGCGACCCGCGAGGAACTCGGCTGGCTCAGGAGCCGGCTGCGCACCCCACGGTCCGATCAGCTTCGTTGCTGCGGGACTTGGCTCAGCAGGCACCTATGACAAGCTGGCCGCAGCGCAACATTCAAGTTGCGTGCCAGCTGGACGGAAATAAAAACGCTCGTGATTTCAGGTCATTAAGAGAGGCAAAAGGAACTGCCGATCCAGCCGACTCACGAAATTCGAGCAGCCAGCTCAAACATTAGCCAGCGAGTCTAGTTGCTCAAAGATGAAGCAGGACGGATCACACCTTCCAGCGCCCGACCTTGAAGGCCTCGAGATGCCCGCGGATATCGCCGGGATCAAAGGCGGGACCGACGAAGGCGCCGAACGCGGCGGGAGCTTCCAAGGGAGCGCTGTTGCCGAGAGCTGCGTCGTAAAGATCGGGCCTGAACACCGCCATCGCCGTCCTGACGCCATCCGAGGTCAGCGCCGTCTGGCCCCAGCGCACCATCTGCGCATAGAGCCAGGCCGCCTGGACCGGATCCGGACGCCCTGCTCCTTCGCGTCCGACCAGC
>JAEYTQ010000291.1 GCA_023433965.1 Pseudomonadota bacterium
CATGGTCGAAGCGGATGGCCTCGACGCGGCGATCGTCCGCCGCCAGCGCCACGACCGTGTTGCTGGTGCCGAAATCAATGCCGATCGAGACGGCGGGCGAGGCGCTCGACATGAACCGCTCTGAACAGATGCCTGGAAAAGGGGGGCAGAGCACTAACGGCTTTGCCCTCCCCTTGCAAGACCTGACCGGAGACGACCGAGCCGCACCTGACGGCGAGGCTCTGATGTTCACCGCGCTCAGTTGGACTGATCGCCTCGACGCCAAGCCGGAAACGGATCGGCGAGCGTGGACCAGGCGGCGATGTCCATGCGGGACGTATCAGGGACGAGACACGCATCCAGCCTGCGACGGATCTCGGTCTCGTCCATGCCGGTGCCGATGAACACGATCTCCTGGCGGCGATCGCCGTACACCTCGTCCCAATACTGGCCGAGCCGCCTGCGCCAGGCCGCATCGTTCGGCCAGCGCTGCTTTGGAACGCTCGCCCACCAGAAGCCCAAGGCTTCGGTCCTCACGATCGCACCCGCCTGGCTGATCTCGCCGAGCCATTGCGGCCTCGTCGCCAGCCAGAAATGCCCCTTGGCCCGGATCACGCCCGGCCAGGACTGCTTGACGAACGCGTCGAACCTCGACGGATCGAACGGGCGGCGCGCACGGTAGACGAAGTTCTTCACGCCATATTCCTGCGTCTCGGGCACGTGGTCGGCGAAACCGTAGAGCTCCTTGTACCAGAGCGGATGCTGCTGGGCCTTCTCGAAGTCGAAGCGGCCGGTGTCGAGCACGCGCTCGAAGGGCACGCGGCTGTGGTTGGCCTCGATGATATCGGCTTCGGGATTCAACGAGCGGATGATCTGCCGCGCCGCCTCGCGCTGCTGCGGCGAGGCATCGTCCACCTTGTTGAGGACGATCACGTCGGCGAACTCGATCTGCTCCACGAGGAGATCGACCAGCGTCCGCCTGTCGCCGTCGAGCGCCTCGCCGCGATCTCCGAGAAACTCGGTCGAGGAATAGTCCTTCAGCAGGTTGGCGGCATCGACCACCGTCACCATCGTATCCAGGCGGGCAACGTCGGAGAGGCTTGCGCCCTCGTCCGAGCGGAAATCGAACGTCGCTGCGACCGGGAGCGGCTCCGAAATGCCGGTCGATTCGATCAGCAAATAATCGAAGCGCCCACTTTCGGCGAGCGCCCGCACCTCCCTCAGGAGATCGTCCCGCAGGGTGCAGCAGATGCAGCCGTTGGTCATCTCCACCAGTTTCTCATCCGTCCGGGAGAGGTTGGCACCACCATCGCGGACCAGGTCCGCATCGATGTTCACCTCGCTCATGTCGTTCACGATCACCGCCACTTTCAGCCCGTGCCGGTTGTTCAGGACGTGATTCAGCAAAGTGGTCTTTCCAGCCCCGAGGAAGCCGGACAAGACGGTGACGGGCAGTTTGGGCATGGAGGTCGAACAGCCTTTTGAGTGCGATGGGTCGGGGACGGTGAGACACGGCATTCCGCTATGTAATGTTATAACATAACATCTCGGGTATGACCGACCATGTCAAGGTACCCCGTCGCGCCTCACGACTTATGCCGCAATGCGGCAGAACGAATGCTGCTATGCAAACAAACGCCTCGACACTGGCATCTGGTATACATAAGCTGCTCTTGAGATGAGACAGCGGGTTGGCTGTCTCCAGAAAGGGATTTCCGATGTCCAAGACCGCTTCCGTCGCCCTCGCCCCCTCCTCGTCGCTGTTCTCGCGTCTGATGGCTGCGATCGACAGCTTCCTGATGGCGAGCGCCGAAATCTCCAATCGCAACGGCGACCTGCCGCGCGTTGGCCTGTAAAAGGTCCCTGTCTTCCAGCCGCAACGGCGGGTGGCAGACCCGGCGCCGCACCGATCGAGCAAATGGCCCCACTTCGGGGCCATTTTTTGTGGGAGCGCACCTGCCGCGGACGGTGAGTGCGACAATTTGTCCAGCTGTCACTCAGGCGATCTGATTGTGAGCGTGCTGGCATCTCGCATACCATGCCACAACCATAACGATTGCCAAACGCAAGAGACTGAAAGGGGGACGGCATCGCAAGGATCGGAAACGGCCTGGGGAGCACGTGCCTGAGCCTTGTTCGAAAGAAGTGGATGCCGCGTTTTCTCCAAGAATAGAGTTTCTGGCGGGACTGTCCTGGGAGAAGCTAGTCAGGTGACCTCAGGCATGTGACACGAGATGGGTTGACGCAAGCCGACGAAGAGCGGCCGCGTTGAGGGTTCGACAGGGAGTGAAACAGATGAAGCCGTTCGTTCTGAATGTCGCTTTGGCGGCAATCGTGATGTCGTGCGCCGGCAGCAGCGCCAGCCGCGCGGCCTGGGAGCCCGTCCGCCCGGTCGAGTTCATCGTGCCTGCGGGCACCGGCGGCGGCGCCGACCAGATGGCACGCACCATCCAGGGCATCGTCTCCAAGCCCAATTTGATGAAGCAGCCGCTGGTCGTCATCAACAAGGCGGGCGGTGCGGGCGGTGAAGGCTTCCTCGACGTGAAGACGTCGGCGAACAATCCGCACAAGATCATCATCACGCTCTCGAACCTGTTCACGACGCCGCTCGCCACGGGAATTCCGTTCAACTGGAAGGATCTGACCCCCGTCGCGATGCTCGCGCTCGACGAGTTCGTGCTGTGGGTGAATGCCGAGAAGCCGTACAACTCCGTCAAGGACTACATCGACGCCGCGAAGAAGGCGCCGAGCGGCTCGTTCAAGATGGGCGGCACCGGATCGAAGCAGGAAGACCAGATCATCACGGTCGGCATCGAGAAGGCGATCGACGCGAAGTTCACCTACATCCCCTACAAGGGCGGCGGCGAAGTCGCGGTGCAGCTGGTCGGAAATCACATCGATTCGACCGTCAACAATCCGATCGAGGCGGTCGCGCAATGGCGCGGCGGCAAGCTCCGTCCGCTCTGCGTGTTCGACGGCCAGCCGATGGCCTATGACGAGCCGATCGCCGACGGCAAGGCCTGGAAGGATATTCCGACCTGCAAGTCGCAGGGCCTTGCGATGGAATATCTCATGCTGCGCGGCGTCTTCATGGCGCCCAAGGCCACCAAGGACCAGGTTGAATATTACGTCGAGCTGTTCAAGAAGGTGCGCGCCACGCCGGAATGGCAGGAGTTCATGAAGAACGGCGCCTTCAACACGACCTTCCTGACCGGCGCCGACTACGCCAAGTGGATCGAGGCGGAGGAGAAGCGCCACCAGGACCTGATGAAGGAAGCCGGCTTCCTCGCATCGAATTGAGCCACGGCATCGACGACGGCCGAGGATGCCGCGCGTCCTCGGCCGGCTGCGACGCGACAAGACTGCTTCTCCGCATGGAGGCCTCATGACCGAACGATCGCGATCCGAATCCGGCCCCGCACACAAGACGCTGGAGATCGGCATGGCGCTGCTGATCGGCGCCTTCGGCCTGGTCGTGATCTTCGGCAGCCTGAAGGCCGGCATCAACTGGGGCGCGGAGGGCCCGCGTGCCGGCTTCTTCCCGTTCTATGTCGGCGTCGCCATCGTCGGCGCGAGCGCCATCAACGTCTGGCACGCGCAGCGCGACGACGACGGCCGGCTGTTCGCGGAATGGGGACAGCTGCGCCAGGTCATGAGCGTGGTGGTGCCGACGGCGATCTATGTCGGCTCGATGCCGTTCATCGGGCTCTACGTCGGCTCGATGGTCTTCATCGCCTGGTTCATGCGCTGGCTCAGCGGCTATCGCTGGCTGACGGTCGCCGCGGTCGCGATCGGCATGCCGGTCGTCACCTATCTGGTTTTCGAGCGCTGGTTCCTGGTGCCCCTTCCCAAGGGTCCGCTCGAGGAATGGCTCGGCCTGTGAGAGCCACGCATCCGTTCAATCGCTGCTGCAGGACGTCCTGACATGGAAGAGTTGGCCAATCTGTTTCACGGCTTCGCGGTCGCCCTGCAGCCCTACAACATCATGCTGATGGTGATCGGCATCACGCTCGGCGTCATCATCGGCGTGCTGCCCGGGCTCGGGGGCGCCAACGGCGTCGCGATCCTGCTTCCCCTCACCTTCAGCATGCCGCCGACATCGGCCATCATCATGCTGTCCTGCATCTATTGGGGCGCATTGTTCGGCGGCGCCATCACTTCGATCCTGTTCAACATACCCGGCGAACCGTGGTCGGTGGCGACCACCTTCGACGGCTATCCGATGGCGCAGCAGGGCAAGCCCGGCGAAGCCCTGACGGCCGCCTTCACCTCCTCCTTCGTCGGCGCGCTGTTCGCCGTCATCATGATCACGCTGGTTGCGCCCCTCGTCGCCGGCTTTGCGCTGCGATTTGGGCCGGCGGAGAAGTTCGCCGTCTACTTCCTCGCCTTCTGCTCCTTCGTCGGCCTCAGCAAGGAGCCGCCGTTCAAGACCATCGCGGCGATGATGATCGGATTCGCGCTTGCGGCGGTCGGCCTCGATTCCATCACCGGCCAGTTGCGGCTGACCTTCGGCGTCACCGAGCTGCTCAACGGCTTCGATTTCCTGATCGCCGTGATCGGCCTGTTCGGCATCGGCGAGATCCTGCTGACCATGGAGGAAGGGCTGGCCTTCCGCGGCGGCAAGGCCAGCATCAACCTTCGCGTGGTGCTGCAGACCTGGCGAGAGCTGCCGGCCTATTGGATGACCTCGCTGCGCTCCTGCCTGATCGGGTGCTGGATGGGCATCACTCCCGCCGGTGCGACGCCGGCCTCCTTCATGAGCTACGGCATCGCCAAGCGCCTGGCGCGGCGCGGCAACAATTTCGGCAAGGGCGAGATCGAGGGTGTGATCGCGCCGGAGACGGCCGCGCATGCCGCGGGCACCTCGGCGCTGCTGCCGATGCTCTCGCTCGGCGTGCCGGGCTCCCCGACGGCCGCCGTGCTGCTCGGCGGCCTCTTGATCTGGGGCCTGCAGCCCGGCCCGATGCTGTTCGTCGAGCAGAAGGAATTCGTCTGGGGCCTGATCGCCTCAATGTATCTCGGCAATCTCGTCGGCCTCATCGTGGTGCTGACCTGCGTGCCGATCTTCGCCGCGATCCTGCGCGTGCCGTTCGGCATCATCGCGCCGCTGATCCTGGTGCTGTGCGCGATCGGCGCCTATTCGGTGCACAACAGCACCTTCGACGTGATGCTGATGCTGGTGTTCGGCGTGCTCGGCTATCTCCTGAAGAAGTGCAACTACCCGCTCGCTCCGCTGGTGCTCGCCATCGTGCTCGGCGACAAGGCCGAGGAAGCGTTCCGCCAATCGCTATTGGGCTCGCAGGGATCGCTCGGGGTGTTCTTCTCCAACGGCCTCGTCAGCACGATCATGGCGCTGGGCCTCGTCGCCCTGTTCTGGTCCGCGATCCAGGAAGGCTATAGCCGGCTGCGCACGTCGATGGCGTGAGGTCCGCGAGGCGTCGCAGCACCCTCCCGGCGCACGCCAAATTGCCGCAGGTCGGACTTCTGGAATATAGAATTCCAAGGAGTGACGCGCGGGCCGGGGCCCCGCGTCCCGCGCCCGGTGAACAGCACCAAGTGGAAAAGCTGCAATAGCGCGACCTCTCGGCGAGGTCTCGGCGCGATCCAATGATTGTAAAACTTGTGCCTTATCAATAGATTATCTGCAAAACCCCGACGAATGCCGGCGCAGTGGCGACAATTCGGGCTTTACAATTGCGCGACTACGGCGCATGTGAATAAGACTGCGCTATTTTGCCGCACATCCCGACCTCCGCTTGAATATTGGCATATTGAATACCAGGATGCGCGCCAGCGCATGCATAAAAATGATGGCGCGTTCGGGAGGGTTTTGAATGACGGACATGGTGCAGTCGGCGGCGGCTCCTAGTGTCGCACGCGTGAGCGATGCGTATCGCTGGGCGCAATTGGCCATCGGCGTGGCGGCGATGGTCATGATCGCCAACTATCAGTACGGCTGGACGTTCTTCGTCCCCGACATCCAGAAGACGTTCGGCTGGGATCGCGCCTCGATCCAGTGGGCCTTCACCCTGTTCGTGTTGTTCGAGACCTGGCTGGTGCCGGTCGAAGGATGGTTCGTCGACAAATACGGCCCGCGCATCGTCGTGCTGGTCGGCGGCGTGCTCTGCGCCATCGGCTGGGCGATCAACGCGCAGGCCACCTCGCTCAACGGCTACTATCTCGGCATGATCATCGCGGGCATCGGCGCCGGCGGCGTCTACGGCACCTGCGTCGGCAACGCGCTGAAGTGGTTTCCGGACAAGCGCGGCCTTGCCGCCGGCATCACGGCCGCCGGCTTCGGTGCGGGCTCCGCGCTGACCGTGGCGCCGATCCAGGCCATGATCAAGGACAGCGGTTTCCAGACCACCTTCCTCTATTTCGGCCTCGGCCAGGGCATCATCATCTGCATTCTCTCCTTCTTCCTGCTCGCGCCGAAAGCAGGCCAGGTGCCGAACGTGGTGGCGAATGCCAATATCATCCAGACCCGGCGCAACTATCAGCCGACCGAAGTGCTGCGCCAGCCAATCTTCTGGCTGATGTACTTCATGTTCGTGATCGTCGGCGCGGGTGGACTGATGGTCACCGCGAACCTGAAGCCGATCGCTGTTGACTGGAAGGTCGACAGCGTGCCCGTGACGCTGATGGCGGTGACGATGACGGCGGTGACCTTCGCGGCCACGATCGACCGTGTGCTCAACGGCCTGACGCGTCCGTTCTTCGGCTGGATCTCCGACATGATCGGGCGCGAGAACACCATGTTCATCGCCTTCGGCATGGAAGGATTCGGCATCTGGATGCTCTACCTCTGGGGCCACGATCCGGTCTGGTTCGTGCTGCTCTCGGGCTTCGTGTTCTTCGCCTGGGGCGAGATCTACTCGCTGTTCCCCTCGACCTGCACCGACACGTTCGGCGCCAAGTTCGCGACCACCAATGCCGGCCTGCTCTACACCGCCAAGGGCACCGCCGCACTGCTCGTGCCGATCGCCAACTACATGCAGCAGTCGTCGGGGACGTGGGACGCCGTCTTCATCATCGCCGCCGGCGCCAACATCCTGGCGTCGCTGCTGGCGATCGCGGTGCTCAAGCCTTGGCGCAAGGTCGTGGTCGCGAAATCGACCCTCTGACCAGCCTCACAGCTCGGCAAGCCCGACGCCCGGCCTCACGGCCGGGCGTTTTCATTGTGCCACGGCAAGCGTCAGCGCCGCTGCCGCAAGAATTTTCGGATCCGACAAATCCCGCGCTTGACGGTTGGCATTATGTATACCAGAATGCATCAACACTCGCCCAGGGAGGTTGCAATGCTGGTCGGAGACATTCTGCGCAAGAAGACGCCGCGCGTCGTCACGGTGCGTATGAACGAAACGGTGGGGATCGCGGCCAAGCTGATGCGCGCCAACAACATCAGCGCGCTCGTGGTCAAGGACGTGGTCCGCTCCGAAGGCAATACCGCCGTCGGCATGTTCACCGAGCGCGACGTGGCGCGCGCCGTCGCCGAGCACGGCGCCAATGCCGTCAACGTCAAGGTCTCGCAGCTCGTCTCGGTGCAGCAACTGGTGTCCTGCACCTCGCGCGACACGATCGAGCACGTCCGCCATCTGATGAACCGGCATCACATCCGGCATCTACCCGTCATCGACGATTACAGCCTCGTCTCCGTGATCAGCATGCGCGACATCGCAGCCGCCGTCGACGAAGCGATCAACGGCACGCCGCAAGCAGCGGCCTAGACTGGCGCCGGCATCACGACGCCGAGTGCGCCGTCATTTCCCGAGGAAGTTCGAGCGTATCTTGTCGGCGAACCAGACCGCGAAGATCGCAGCGAAGGCGAGAGCAACGTACAGAACCGTCCACAAAAGTGCATTGCTTGCATTGGTCATAGCGTCCTCCCTGGTGTTCAGAGTCGATTGCCGGGAAGGATAAAGCGGACGTGCCGGCGCGATTTGCGCCGGATCAATTTTTCCGCGCTACGGTGAGAATTGACGGAGGGCGCGGGCGGGCGACCGACTCTCCGTCATTCCGGGGGCGCGCGTCGCGCGAACCCGAAAATCCATCCGGCGGCAGCGTTGGCGGATGAATGGATTCCGGGCTCGCGACCTCATCGCGCCCCGGAATGACGGTCGCGGATGATGGCGTCGCCACCGCCTCCCGCCGTCGACGATCCGGCTCCGCCCCTGCGCCCGATCGGCTGACGCAACCGGCCGTGGATTGCGGCCCCGGAACGCTCTTGCGCGCGCACCGCCCCTTGCGCTGGGTTCCGCTCTTGGCAACTATGCCGATATTGCGCCGGCGTGAGGAATTCACGATGTGGCTGTTTTTCCTGGTTGCCTGGTTTGCGCTGCTTGCCGTCATTGCGGTGTTGGCCCAGCAGGCGTTCGGCTACGACATCGCCCACCTGCCCGCCTGGTTCGCCGGCCTCTCCGCGCCGCAGCGAACTGCCATCGGCGCAATGCTCGCCCTGGCCGCGGCTCTGATCGGCGGCTCGACTTGGCGGCTCTCGCGGCAGGACCGCAGCCTGAAGACGCTCCGTGACCGCCTCAGGAAGACCCGCGAGGACGTGGTCGTCGCCCATGCCCTCCAGAACCACCTCGATGCCACCGTCCGGCACCTGATCGAGAGCGATCCCCGGGATGCGGTCTCCGCGCTCCATGACAAGCTGGGCGAGACCGAGCGGCGCGCTCTGCTGCAGCAAGGCCGCAACGAATCCGCCGACATGCACGACCAGCTCGCCGAGATTCGCCGCCGTCAGCAGGATTTGCGCGAGATGGTCGGCAAAGTCGCCGAGCAGCGGCGTGCGGTCGAGCCCATCTTCACCGAGATCCGCGACCGCCAGAACCAGCTCGAACGCTCCCTGCACGACCTCGAGACCGACGACCGCAGGAACAACCTCGCGGACCGGCTCAAGGACATCGCGCGTGACGTCTCATTGCTGCTGACCCGGGTGAGCACGGTCCAGGAGACGTTTGCGACCCTCAACCGGTACAAGGAGGATCTGGCCAAGTCTCACGCGGAGCTGGCGCCGCTGCGATCGGCGGACGCCGGCATCAACGCGCTGATCGGCGAGCTCAGCCTCGACCATGACCGGCTTGCCAAGAGCCTCGACGAGCTCGAGACCGGCGGCGAAGCGCCGCTTCTCAGCCGCGTTGAGACGCTTTCGAAGAACAAGATCGAGATCCAGCAGCGCCTCGCCCGCGTCGACGAAAGTTTCAACATCTTGAAGAGCATCCGGCTCGATTTCGAGGAGTTCGGCCAGCGCCAGGCTCAGCTCAACCGTTCGCTCGCCGAGGTCGAGATCGATGCCGACGGCAAGACGCTTGCCGAACGCCAGAACGCGCTGAACGAATTCGTCGTCCAATCGCGCCAACGGCTCGGCGCGTTGCAGGAGACATTGGCGACGCTGAACGCCTTCAAGGCCGAGCTGTCGAAGTCGCAGGCCGATCTCATCCCGCTCAAGGCGCCGGTGTTCGGTATTGAGGCCGTGATCGCCGAGGTCGGCGCCACGCGCGACCTTCTCGCGAAAACCGTCGGCGAGATCGAGGCGAACGCCGGAGTGACGCTCGCCTCCCGCGTGGTCGCGCTGACCGAGAGCAAGCGCGAAGTCGAAGACCGTCTCGCGCGCGTCTTCGACAATTTCAACGCGCTCGATGCCTTGCGCAAGGACATCGGCGGAATCTTCGCGACGATCAGGAATAGCCTGAACCGGATCGGTTGAGCGATATCCGGGACCGACGATCCGCAAAGCCGCCGGACATCGCTACGCTCCTCCGAACAACGAACACCATTCGCAGTCCAGACACATCACATCTGCGCGCGCCCGACCAATGCCGCCAACATGTCCCGCGCCTGCCGCACTGTGGTCGCATTCGGCCGCCCTTGTGAGGTGTGTCTGGGGGGCACGGCCTCGCCGTGTTTGGACCAAACCTTGTAGGGGTATGACTGTGAAGAAGATTGTGATTGCTCTGGGTGCCACGCTTGCTTTCGCGACGGCTGCAAACGCGGCGGATCTGCCGCGCCGGCAGCCCGTGCCGGTTTATCCGGCCGAGCAGGCCCCGATCGGCTAGATGCCGATTGGCTAGAGCCCGGTTGGAAAGGCCCCGATCGGCAAGGCGCCCGGTCCGATCGCGGCACGCTACTGACGCGCAGCGGACCGCGCAGACTGGTGGCGCCGATGGTCGAGGGGAATGGCGTGACGAACAAGGCTGGTCGATCGGGATCGTGCATCCTCGCAGGCTTCGCTCTTGCGGCTATGCTCGCATGCACGACGCCCCCGGTCTCGGCCCACGAGACAAACAAGCGCGTTGCCGATGCGAACGCGCTTGTTTCGACCGACACCGCCTCGCGCGCGGCGCCGCCATCGACGCGCCGCTCGGTCGCGCGCGCGGAGAAGGGCCCGTACTACGTCGACTTCCGCGCACGGACCGCCGCGAGCTGGGGCCATGCCTTCGTCTGGTACGGCAAGACCAGCGAGAAGGCCGTCGAAGTTGCGGGCCTCACGCCGGCCGGCGACACGCTCGCCTATGTGCTCGGCCATATCACCTTCGTGCCGTCCGAGACCGGCGCGAGCTACGGCGATCTCGATCCGGAATATCTGACCGCGAGCTATCGCGTCTATCTCAGCGAGGCCGACGCCAAGCGCGTGTTCGCCTACATCAAGGAGCTGCAGGCGAGCTCGCCGGTGTGGAACGCGGAGACCATGAACTGCACCGGCTTCATCGGCGACATCGCCGAGTTCATGGGATTGAAGGTCCCGCATCGCTGGCAGCGCCCCGAGAAGTTCGTCAACAGCCTGAAGGAAATGAACGGCGGGCGGCAGATGGTGCGGCTGTCGGCGCGGTAGCTCCGCATTCATTTCAAGCATCTTGGTTTGAAAGCCGAGGTCTCGTGCCCCCGACGCTGCGCAGCGCGAAGTGATGCGCGGCAGAGCGGGGCCCCGGGATCAGCACGCCCGCGCGGCCTGCTGGGTCCAGGCTCTGCGCAGCAACGCCATAAGCGCATTCACGCGCGTCTTCGACGCGCTATGGGCATTGCAGCGCGTCCGGGTTAGGGGATCATCCGAATTATCCGCCCTGCGGAATCTCCTCGCCTTCCGCATGATGCCTCGTCCGGCAGCGCAATAGACATTTTCCGACCCCGGCGGCATCCTTGCGCCATCAACCGATCACAGAGCGTCACGCGAGGCGCAGGGGGAAACACATCATGTTGCAGACACGGTTCACCGAGCTCGTCGGTGTCGAGCACCCGATCGTCCAGGGCGGCATGCAGTGGGTCGGCCGGGCCGAGCTGGTCGCCGCCGTCGCCAATGCCGGCGCGCTCGGCTTCATCACGGCGCTGACCCAGCCGACGCCGGAGGACCTCACCAAGGAGATCGCGCGCTGCCGCGACCTCACCGACAAGCCGTTCGGCGTCAACCTCACCATCCTGCCCGCGATCAAGCCGCCGCCTTATGCGGAATACCGCGCCGCCATCATCGAAAGCGGCATCAAGGTGGTCGAGACCGCCGGCAACAAGCCGCAGGAGCATGTCGACGAGTTCAAAAAGCACGGCGTCAAGGTCGTGCACAAATGCACCAGCGTGCGCCACGCGCTCTCGGCCGAGCGCATGGGTGTCGACGCGATCTCGATCGACGGCTTAGAATGCGCCGGCCACCCTGGCGAGGACGACACGCCGGGCCTGATCCTGATCCCCGCCGCTGCCAACAAGATCAAGATCCCGATGATCGCCTCGGGCGGCTTTGCCGATGCGCGCGGCCTCGTCGCGGCGCTGGCGCTGGGCGCCGACGGCATCAACATGGGCACGCGCTTCATGGCGACCAAGGAGAGCCCGATCCATCAGCTCATCAAGGAGAAGATCGTCGCCAATGACGAGCGCGAGACCGAGCTGATCTTCCGCACCATGCGCAACACTTCGCGCGTCGCCAGGAACGCGATCTCGACCAAGGTCGTCGCCATGGAGAAGGAAGGCGCCAAGTTCGAGGACATCCGCGAACTCGTTGCCGGCGCCCGCGGCAAGATGGTCTATGCCACCGGCAATTCCGACGAAGGCATCTGGTCGGCCGGCCAGGTGCAGGGCCTGATCCAGGACATCCCGAGCTGCGCCGAGCTCGTCTCCCGCATCGTGCGCGAAGCGGAGGAAATCATCCGCGGCCGGCTGGAGCGAATGATCGTTCAGCCGCAACGCGAAGCGGCGGAGTGATCCTTCTTCCCATCTCCCCGTTGCGGGCAGAGGAAGGGCAGCGCAATCCACGTTTCAAAGCCGAGAGCACAGCACATGAAAGCCTCTGTCTACGGTCCTGACGGCGCCCGGATTTCCGACGTCGCTCAACCCAAGCCCAAAGGCACGCAGGTGCTGGTTCGCGTCCGCGCCTGTAGCCTCAACCGCGCGGACACCGGGATGCGCAGGGGTCACGCCCACGGACCGGCCGGCGGCGTCGGCACCGTGCTCGGCATGGAATGGGCCGGCGAGGTCGCCGAGCTCGGGCCCGACGCCAAGGGCGTGAAGGTCGGCGACCGCATCATGGGCTCGGGCAGCGCCGCCTTTGCCGAATACACGCTGGCCGATCACGGCCGGCTGTTTCATGCGCCCTCGAACATGAATTTCGAGGAAGCCGCCACCCTCCCGGTCGCGCTCGCGACAATGCACAACGCCGTCGTCACCGTCGGCGGACTACAGGCGGGGCAGACCGTGCTGAT
>JAEYTQ010000368.1 GCA_023433965.1 Pseudomonadota bacterium
CCTTGGCGATGTGGTTGGCGAGGTCCATGTGCTGCTTGATGTGGCGCTCGAGATTCATCGAAACGAAGGCGGTGAGCTGCACGAAGCCGGGATAGACTTTTCGCAAGGCGCCGCGGCACTGCACCGGTACGTAGTTGATGAGGTTGCGCTCGAACCATTCGATCGGCCTGCTCTTGGCGAATTCGTTGACCCTGGTCGGCTGGATCCGCGTGTCGATGGGACCGGCCATCAGCGTCAGCGTCGCCGGGCGCGAGGGATGGTTGTCCTCGCACATGATTGCGGCGGCCGCGAGCGCGGAGACGGAGGGCTGGCAGATCGCGACCATGTGCGGGCGCGGGCCGAGTTGCCCCAGGAAGTCGATCAGATGCTCGGTATAGTCGTCGAGCCCGAAGCGACCCTCGCTGCGCGGGATGTCGCGCGGATTGTGCCAGTCGGTGATGTAGACGTCGTGGTCCTGCAGCAGCGTCTTCACGGTGCCGCGCAGCAGCGTTGCGAAGTGGCCGGACATCGGCGCCACCAGCAGCATGCGCGGCTGCTCGCCGACGCCCTCTTTCTTGAAGCGCAGCAGCGAGCCGAACGGCGTCGCGTAGGCGATCTCCTCGCTGACCGCGACCTCGCGGTTGGCCACCATCACGCTGCCGATACCGTAGGCCGGACGGTCATAGGTGAGGGTCGAGCGCGAAATCAGCTCCAGCGCGGCCGACAGCCGGCCGACCTGCTCCGATAGGCCTCGAGGCACGAGATCGAGGAATCTGAGGGCGGAAGAAGCCCCCGCGCGCCACGGCGCCGTCAGGTCCATGTGGTTCTGAAAAGCCTGATAGTACATCGACATCATACTGAAATGCCCATCCGTCCGGTGCTGCTATGCAATAAGGACGCCAGATCGGCCGCCGCAGAATTGGCACGTCGCTTGCTGCTTCTGCCACGCGAAGCACGGCCCCGGGGGGCGCCGTGCTGATGTCGGGACCAGGGAAGGGGCCATATGGCGAAGGCGCCACTGACCATCAGCAGCAAGAACTACTCGTCCTGGTCGCTGCGCGGCTGGCTGCTGACGAAATTCTCCGGGCTCGACTTCGAGGAGATCGTCACCGCGCCCGATGATCCATCGGCGCGCGCCGAAATCCTGCTGCTGTCCTCGTCGATCCTGGTGCCGTGCCTGCGGCACGAGGGCGCCGTGGTCTGGGATACGCTGGCGATCGCCGAATATCTCAACGAGGTGATGCCGGACGCCGGCCTGTTGCCTGCCGACCGCATCCAGCGCGCCCATTGCCGCTCGATCTCGGGCGAAATCCATTCCGGCTTCACCACGCTGCGCGCCTCGCTGCCGGTCAACCTGAAGGGACACTTTCCGGGTTTCAAGATCTGGTCGCGGGCACAGGCGGACATCGACCGCGTCTGGATCATCTGGCGCGACTGCCTGGAAAAATCGGGCGGCCCGTTCCTGTTCGGGGCGCAGCGTACCATGGCCGATGCGATGTACGCTCCCGTCGTGACGCGCTTCGTGACCTACGATGTCAAGCTGGAGCCGGGCCTGAAGGCCTATGCCGACACCGTCATGGCCATGCCCGAGATGCAGGAATGGATCGCGGCGGCGCGGGATGAGCCGGCGGAGATCGAGGAGCTTGAGGTCGAATATTAGGCAGGTGTCGCGCGGTCCTGCCTGTTCCAGCGGCGACGGCCCTCCCGCGGCGGCCGAACCGCTATGCCTTTGCAACAATTAACCTTTGACGCTGGTGGCAGGCGCCTGCGATCCGGCGAGCTGCGCAGATGTTGTGCGCGCCGGGCCGAACCGCAGCGACATCTAGCCGTGAACAGGTGCGTACGGGGCGTTTCGGCTGATTCGGGCGCGATTCGTTCCGGCCGCGTTCCGAAGGTTAAGACGGAGCGCGGCGCCGTTGCATTCTGGAACAGGTGGCGCCGTCCTCAGGCCGCGCCCGAGTGCTTCGCGCGCGGCAGGCGCCAGCCGATGACGGTCGCTTCGACGGCGATCCCCGCCTCATGGTTGCGCCAACGTCCTTCGACGTAGCGGCAGGCGAACGGAAGCTTATACGTGCCGCTGTGGTCCTCGCACAGCACTTCGACCGGCAAGCCAGGCGGCGGTTCTCCGGCGCCATCGAATTCCGCCAGACGTCTATCGCGCGTTGCCATTCCAAAAATCTCCCCTAATCAAAGCCGCGGGAAGAGCGCCCACTTCTTCCGCGTGCAGTTCACCGCTCCCCGTCCCGGGGGAACAGCCAAGCTCAACGCGAGAATGCGGTACGAGTGTGGTAGCCTCACGCGGCCGGGCGCAATCAGCGCACATTGCCGTGATTATCGTACGAGGAACCTCATGCTGCTTCGAAATGCCGGCGTCTGTTTCGCGACGTTGCTGCTCGCAACGCAGGCAGCCCTGCCGGTGCACGCGCAGGACGTGCCCGGCATCGATATCTGCACGGTCGAGAAGACCATGGAGCGGCGCACCAGCTGTTTGCAGAGCAACGTCGACTTCCTGCAGAAGACGATCACCAAGCTCAATCTCGACCATCAGCAGAAGCTGGATGCAGCGGGTCGCCAGATCGATGCGCTGAAGACGGGTCTCGCCGGCTTGCAGAAGGCGCTCGCAGACCTTCAAGCTGCGCAGGCGAAGACGGCGGAAGAGTTGAAGAAGAAGCAGGATGCGCCGCCGGCGAAGGACGCGAAATGACCGGCGTTCACGCGATGCGATAGCGCTCCATCACGCCGCGATCGGGCTCGTAGCCGAGCCCGGGTCCGGAGGGCACCGCGACGTGGCCCGTGGCATCGCTGTTCGTTCGCCCGCCCCAGAGGCAGGCCTCGCGCTTCAGGTGAAAGATTTCGAGCAGCCCGTCGTCGCGTGTCGCGAGCAGGTGCAGGGTCGCGAGCAGGCCGGGGCCGAAATAGGGGGAATGCGGCACGATCTTGACGCCGAGCCGGTCGGCCAGCGCCGCGACCTTCACGAATTCCGTGACGCCGCCGACCTTGATCACCGAGGGCTGGGCATGGCTCACCGCACCCGCCTGCATCATCTGGCGGAATTGATGCTCAGTGCAGGCATTCTCGCCGGCGGCGATGTCGAGCCCGCCTTTGCTGCGCACTTGCGCAAGCGCGGCGAAGTCCTCCGGCGGCCAGACCGGCTCCTCCAGGAACATCGGTCGCGCGTCCCGGCAGGCCGTCGCGAAGGCGATCGCCTGCTCGGCCGTGAGCGGGCAGTTCATGTCGACCATCAGCGGAATATCCGGCCCGATCGCCTCGCGCGCGGCGAACACCGCAGGCGCCGTGGTCTCGTGCAGCTTGATCGCGCCATAGCCGAGCGCGAGCGCCTTCCTGCATTCGGCGGCGATGTCGTCGGGCGAACCGATCCGCAGCAGGCTCGCATAGGCCGGAATGGCCGTCCGCCTGGTCTCGCCGAGCAGGCGGTGCAGCGGCACGCCCTTCACCTTTGCCGCCAGATCCCACAGCGCGATGTCGAGCCCGGAGATCGCGAACATGGTGATGCCGTAGCGGCCGAACAGATGCAGGTTGCGCTGGATCTGCTCCATGAAGGCCGGGATGCCGGCCGCATCCGGTACCTTCAGCCCGCGGGCCTGCGGCGCGATCATCTCCTCTACCGCGCTCCGCGTGGTGCGCGGGCAGACATAGGCGAAGGCATCGCCCCAGCCGGTCAATCCGGAATCCGTCGTGACCTCGACGAGCACCATGTCGAGCGCGGAAATGGCCGAAGCGCCCTGTCGGAAGCTCGCCACCCCGGCGTCATAGGGAATGCTGATAT
>JAEYTQ010000408.1 GCA_023433965.1 Pseudomonadota bacterium
GCCTTGCGGCGGATGACCCAGCGTTTGGTGCCGGGTGCAGGCAGATCCGCGATCGTCAACGGACTGCCGTCCGGCCCGATGACGTATTTTACCCTCGGGCGATGGGGTTCTGTCATGGCGTACTCACAAACTCTCAACCACTGAACTCACGCCCGTAACCGTACGCCCGGCGGCTTAAAAATCCGCTAAGCCTAAGGCTTCAATACAATTCTGGTTGAATCTTGCGGGAACACGGCCGTCTCGGCCGGCGGGAGACGTGATTCCGGCGGGCCAAGCGGGGCAAAAGTAAATACTTTACTAACGAAGGGAGCCTTGTGCGCGGGTGCCGCGGAGGCGGACATGTCACCGAATCTGTGGTGGCCGCGCTCCCCTTAATAGCTGCCGGTCGCGATGATGCTCTTGACCTGGCTCAGCGTGTAGCTGGCGCCGTCGATGGTGAGCAGCGGCGGCGACTGGGTCAGGTCGACCGACGACACCAGGCCCTGCACCTGCGCGGCGATGCCGACATTGTTGTTCGCGACGTCCTTGCCCGTGGCCGAGATCGTGTATTTGCCGTCGGGCCATTGGGTGCCGTCATTGCCCATGCCGTTCCAGGTGAAGGGAATGTCGTTGCCGGCGGCCGCGGTGGATTTGCCGTTGCACACGGTCTGGCCGCGCGAATTGGCGATCGAGATCTCGACGGTGGAGTCGGTCGGCACGTTGAGATGCCAGACAGCCGTCGAGTTGGTCATGGTCGCGGTCGAGCCGTCGACGAGGGCGGTCTTGCCGACGAAGCCCAGCGCCTGGGTCGCCTGCGTGGTCTGCTGCAGGCTGACGAGCTGGGCCAGCGATTCGTTGGTCTTGAGCTGCTGCTCGACTCCGGCGAACTGCACCAGCTGCTGGGTGAACTGGTTGGTGTCCAGCGGATCCAGCGGATTCTGGTTCTGCAGCTGCGTCGTCAGCAGGGTCAGGAAGGTCTGGAAATTGCCGGCGAGCGTCGACCCCGTGGTCGAGCTCATCGACGAATTCGACGAGGATTTCGGGAGGTCGGTCGTCCCGGAGACGACGGACGGGGCGGTAGCAGCGTTCGTGGTGGCCATGTCTCGGTACTCCTCACACTCTGATGTCGACGCCGCCGCTCGACCCGAGCATGCGGCCATAGCCGCGTCCGACTGGCGCGGCGGCAATGGCTTCGTCCTCGCCGATGATCAGCCGGCGGGCGTTGCCGCCATCGTCGTGGTTCTGGCCGGAATTCTGGCCCGATGAATTCTGGTCGCGCAGGCTGAAGGACAGCCCGTTGCTGCCGGTCTTGAAGCCGGCATCGTCGAGCGCGCGCTGCAATTGCGGTGCGTCCTGACGCAGCATCTGCAGCGTCTCCGGCTTCTCCACCGTGAGATGCGAGGTGACCTGGCCGTTGCGGTCGATATTGATGCGAACGTCGATCTTGCCGAGCTCGGCCGGATCGAGGCTGATGTCGAACCGCGACCGGCCGGCGCGGATCGCGGCCGCGATCTCGATCGGGATGCCGCTGATCGGAACGGCCGCGTGGCTTGCCGCGGCCGCGGTGAGCGTCGCGGTGGATGCGGTTGCGGCCGAGGTCGTATGGGTCAGCGGCGCCTGCACGGCGGTCGCGGCCTGCGTGCCGGTGTCCGAGGGGGCGATGGCGGCCTGCGTTTCCGCATGCGTGGGTGCGGCTGGCGCGCCCTGTGCCGAATCGGCGGCGCGGTCGGCGGCACCTGCCTTCGCCTCGATCGCTCCGGCCTCGGCCTGCGGCTTGAGGCCTTGCGCATGGGTGGTGCCGGCCGGGGCGGCGTTCGCCTTGCCGCCGTCCTGGCCGATATTGGAGATGTCGGTCTGGGCCTGCGCCGCGACGGCATCCTTGAACGAGGTTTTCGGCGTGCCCTGGCTGACCGCGGCGATCAGCCCGCCACCCGCTTTCGCCTCGGTCGAGGTGGCTTCGCCCGTGCCGGTCGCGGCCTCGCCGAGCGCCGCGGTGGTGTCGGCATCGACCTCGGCGCCCGCCGCTTGGGCGCTCTTGTCGCTCGTCGTGGCTGTATCGGTCTTGGCGCCTGCGATCTGCGCCGCGGTGGAGGCACTGGCGGCGAGACCTGCCGCGGCGATCGCCAGCGGCGCGGCGGCATCACCGGCCTCGCTCGCGGCGGCGTTCGGCTCGGCCGGCACGATCGGCGCGGCAACGATGACGCCGGGATCGGCGGCGGTCTGCGTGGCGTCGGTCGGCACGGCCGCCTCGGCGCCGGTGACGCCGGCCTCGTCGTCGGCGTCCCCGCCCTTTGTCTCGTCGGATTTGTCGGCCGATTTGGCCTCCGTCGTCTCGGACTTGTCCTTGGTCCTGTCGTTGGCCTTGCCGGCGTCCTTGGCCCGACCGCTGCTCGCCTCGCTCCTGTCGTTCTTGGCGGGCGCAGGCGCATCGCTTGCCTTGCTCTGCGAAGGCTGGTCCATGGACGAGGTGTCGCGGGAATGCCGGTCGGGCGCCGTCGAGGATGGCTCGTTCCGGCGCGGCGCGGTGTCCTGCGCCTGCGCATTGTTGCTGATCGCCTGGGTGTTGCTGTCGACCAGCGAGCCGAAGGAGTCGTTTGCGGGGCCATCGTTCCCGGCTTGCGACCGCGCAGGCTTTTGCTGCGCGCTCGGGATTTGCACGCTTGCCACGACATCTGACGTACGACCAACCACAGGCAACCCCTTGGAAGCAATTTCGGACAAGGAGGGAGCAAGGAGCGGGCCAGCCCCCTGTTGCGTTGATTTTTCTAACAAAATCAATTATTTGGTGAGGTGGCGCCGTTGCCGGGCAATGCGGTGCGACCCCGGCATTTCTGCCGGCCCGGCAAGAATTGCCCTAAGCGGCTGCCCGCGTGATTGCTTCACCGGAAGGCCGCCTATATTAAAGACAGTTACTCTCAGCCGCTTTCGACCAGGGCAGCCGTGCTC
>JAEYTQ010000426.1 GCA_023433965.1 Pseudomonadota bacterium
CCGGTGTTGCACGGGCCCGCGACGGCGACGCCCGCGCTCAACGTCAGGATCGCACAGGCAGCAAGAACGGAACGTTTCGTGTTCATCTGCTTCTCCTCTTCTCCCGCCGCGCTGCCCCGGCGCAGAGCAGGACATCGCCAGAAGAACAGGCCGGCCAGCCCGATGTTCCGGGCTGCCGATCAGGAATTCGTCCCGGCTGGGCCGCGCTCAGCGCAGCAGCCGCACCAGCGCGCGGCCCGCCCGCGCGTTCAGCTCCCTGGCATCGAGCGTCCCGTCCTTGTCCGGATTGGCCGCATTGAAGCGCTGCTCCACCACGGACAAATATTCGTCGAGCGACAGGGTCCCGTCGCGATCGGGATCGGCGGCGGCGAGCTCTTTCGCCGACAACCGCCCGCGCAATTCGCGTGCGTCGAGCGTGCCGTCGCGATCGGGATCGAGCTTGGTGAACATGGCGCTGGCCGCCTTCTTCACCTCGGCGAGATCGAGCGTGCCGTCATTATCCGTATCGAACATCTTGACGGCGTTGCCGGATGCCGCGAGCGCGGGACCGGACAGCAATGCGATCATGAGCGCAAGCGCAGCTGGGCGAATTGACGTCATCCTAACCTCCTGAGAACCTCGATCCGAACGGGATCGAGAACGACATAAGTCCACAAACGAGCTCCAGTTCAAGTTGAAAAAATTGTAGCCTGCGCGCGCCACAACTCGCATGACGCCGCAGCCGCTAGCGCCCAGCGTTTTCGCGGCGCGGCATGTCTCTAGC
The DNA here is from genome assembly GCA_023433965.1 of Pseudomonadota bacterium. GTDB lineage: Bacteria > Pseudomonadota > Alphaproteobacteria > Rhizobiales > Xanthobacteraceae > Bradyrhizobium. Next base: position 764 of record JAEYTQ010000426.1, read on the forward strand.
GTCTACGCACAAGTGCGAGCACCCTATACGGCTTCCGTCGGGGCGGACCGGCGCGGACACCAACAATATCGGCACCGCACTTACGACTTTCGTATTGACGCGTTTTGCATTCGGGCCGAGTGTTGCACTTGCAGCGTCAAAAGGCGCGCATATTGGGAGGAACGGATGAAACGCTTTGCGATGGCCGCGAGCCTCGTCATGCTTGCGTCGACTTGTGCAAGTGCACAGACGACCGAGCAGTTGGTCAAGGGCGCGACCGACACTTCGAATGTTCTCAACTACGGGATGGGCTACCATCTGCAGCGTTTCTCGACGCTGAACCAGATCAACAAGGATACGGTCAAGAACCTCGTCCCGATCTGGAATTACAGTTTCAACGACGATCGTAGTGAAGAATCCCAGCCCATCGTCTATCAGGGCGTCATCTACGTGACCACGCACAATGCCACGATGGCGGTCGATGCCAAGACCGGCAAGCAGATCTGGAAGAGCAAGATCGAATATCCGGCCGAGACGCCGCGCATCGTCTGCTGCGGCATCATCAACCGCGGCGTCGCGATCCATGAGGGCAAGCTGTTCCGTACGACGCTTGATGCCCACGTGGTTGCCATCGACGCCAAGAACGGCAAGGAATTGTGGCGGCAGAAGGCGGCCGACATCAAGGAAGGCTATTCGATGACGGTGGCGCCGCTGGTGGCCGACGGCGTCGTCATCACCGGGGTCTCCGGCGCCGAGTTCGGCACAAGGGGCTTCATCGACGGCTGGGATCCGGCGACGGGCAAACGTCTCTGGCGCACCCATTCGATCCCCACGCCGGACGAGCCGGGTGGTGACACCTGGAAGGGCGACACCTGGAAGCTCGGCGGCGGCTCGACCTGGATCACCGGCTCCTACGATCCCGAACTGAACACGATTTATTGGGGCACCGGCAATCCCGGCCCCTTCAATTCGGCGGTCCGGCCCGGCGACAATCTCTACACCTGCTCCGTGCTGGCGCTGGATCCGAAGACCGGCAAGATCAAGTGGCACTACCAGTTCTCGCCGAACAACCCGTTCGACTACGACGCCGTCGCCGAGATGGTGCTCGCCGACATGACGATCGAGGGCAAGCCGACCAAGGCTTTGATGAACGCCAACCGCAACGGCTTCTTCTACGTGCTCGATCGCACCAACGGCAAGTTGCTCGCAGCCAATCCATACGTGAAGGTGAACTGGGCGACCGGCGTCGACATGAAGACCGGCCGCCCGATCGAGACCGACGTCGCCAAGGACGCGCGCGAAGGCAAGAAGGTCATCGTCTATCCGTCCATCCTCGGCGGCAAGAACTGGGAGCCGATGTCGTTCAATCCGCAAACCGGGCTTGCCTATGCCAACACGCTCAATTTCGGCGGCAAGTACAAGGCCGAGCCCGTCACCTTCAAGCAGGGTGAGTGGTATCTCGGCATGGACCTGACCGATCCCTGGGAATTCGGCGACGGGCCGCGCGGTCACCTCAAGGCGATCGATCCCATGACCGGCAAGGCGAAGTGGGAGGTGCCGAGCGACATCCCGCGCTTCTCCGGCGTGCTGTCGACTGCCGGCGGCGTCGTGTTCTCGGGGCAGCTCACGGGCGAGTTCGAGGCCTTCGACGCCGACAGCGGCAAGAAGCTCTGGCAGTTTCAGACCGGGTCCGGCATCGAGGGACAGCCGGTGACCTGGCTGCAGGACGGCGTGCAATACGTCGCCGTGACGAGCGGCTATGGCGGCGTCTACTCGTTGTTCTCCGGCGACGAGCGGCTTGCCAATGTGCCGCCCGGCGGCTCGCTCTGGGTCTTCGCGGTCAAGCAGTAATCATGGCACGATGCTGAGAGACATGCTTCACAAGACGGTGGCGAGCCTCGCCACCGTCGCGGTGCTGACGGTCGCGCTTGCGGCGACCGTCCGTGCCGCGGACGACGCAAACGGCAATCCGTTGCAGGCTCAGATCGACCACGGCAAGTCGACCTATGCCTCGAAATGCTCGCACTGCCACGGCCCCAATCTGATGAATTCCGGCACCATCACGCCGGACCTGCGCGCCATTCCCGACGACAGGACACGATTCGTCACCACGGTGAAGAACGGCAAGAACAACAAGATGCCGCCCTGGGGCGACATCCTCTCCGACGACGAGATCGGGAATCTCTGGGCGTTCGTCTCCAGCCGGAGGAAGCCATGAGACATTTCCTCTCCATCTTGAGCGCCGCGGCGATCCTCGTGGCGGCGCCTCTCGTGGCGCGCGCGGCCGAGGATCCGCTCAGGGTCTGTCTCGACGAAGACAGGCCGCCGCTGTCGGTGCATCGAAAGGGCAAGCCGGATGCCGGCTTCGACGTGCTGCTGGCCCGTGCCGTGGCCGAACGCCTGCGACGTCCGCTGACGATCCAATGGTTCGAGA
>JAEYTQ010000494.1 GCA_023433965.1 Pseudomonadota bacterium
TCAGGCGCCAGAATGTCGTGTCTTTCACCGCCTGCTTTAGACCGAAACCTTCGGTCGGCGAGGAAGCGGTGGACGTAGATGCGACGGCGTTTCGTCGGGCGGAAGGTTCGCGGAAAAGAACCGACACGGGCACTAGAGCAAACAACAATACAGCGAGCGCCAGAGCGGCGAAGGCAGCCTGTGTCCCGTATTGTCGATCGACGAAACCGGCGAGCTGCGGCATGAGCAGCGTTCCGAGTCCCACGCCCGCAAGGGCAAATCCAAGGGCCAAGCCGCGCCGATCGTCGAACCAAAGAGAGACGATCTTCACGTAGCCGATAGGCTGCTGGGCGGCGGTGAACAATCCGCTGAAGAAGAAGACGAGATAGATCCAGGATGCGTGATCGGCAGTCACGATCCCGTAAGATGCGGTAGCGACGGCAAACAAGAAGATGCCCGGCACCATGACGCGCCGAATGCCGTACCGGTCCATGAGACAGCCGATAAACAGGCTGGAAATCGCCGTAAGCGTATGGCTGATTGCGACACCGAGGGACAGGTCGCCTCGGCTCATTCCCAGCTGGGCCGAAAGCGGCTTCAGCAACACGGAAAATCCAAAGGTGTTGATGGCAGCGGATCCGACCATCAGGCCCGACAGGCTCGCCACGACGATCAGCCAACCCAAAGCAAGCGGTTTGGCCGGCGCCAAGTCTCGGGACTCAGAACGCTTGTTCTCGCCTAGGATGCCGTCCGTCATCGACTCTCCTCCGTCTCCCCTCAGGCGCTTATTGGCCCGTCAACGCCACTTAGCTGGCCTTGGAATGGAAGAAGAAGGACGTATCCTGGGATGTCCGCCTGACGGACAAGGGTTGCCGCCACATAGGGGAGAGTGTTCTGAACGTTTCCTCTCCTAGATCGACATCGATGGTGTCCCGCGGCGTCACTGGATATGCGCCGAAGGCCCGAGGTCAACACACGCGTTTCCTCGGTGACAAGTTAGGCGGTTTCGCTCCATCGAGTATCTTGGCGGCAGACACGCTGGCGCGGCGAAAAGCCATGGCGCGCCGCCCTACTGCTAAGAGAAATCGCTACAATGCTCCAGTCTGAGGTCCGCTTCGGGGTCACAAGCTGCCGACCACATTTTAGCTGGCAGACTTCCGCGTTGCGTCGGCAAGCCGACGCCTATGAGGACAAGCCCTACTCCACCTGCAGCACGTCGACGGCGACGCCGAGCTTCTGCTTGGGTGAGCCGACGATGACGCCGTCGACCGGGGAGACGTCGGAGAAATCGCGTCCCACTGCAAGCACGATATGGTCGTTGCCAATCAGCAGGTCGTTGGTCGGATCGAAATCGACCCAGCCGAGCTCCTCGCCGCACCACAGCGAGACCCAGGCATGGGTGGCGTCGGCGCCTTGCAGCCGCGGCTGGCCGGGCGGCGGAGTGGTGCGCAGATAGCCGCTGACATAGGCCGCGGGCAGGCCGAGCCCGCGCAGCCCCGCGATCATCACATGGGCGAAGTCCTGGCAGACGCCGTGACGCTTGTCGAAGACCTCGTCGAGCGGCGTCGAGATCACCGTGGCCTTGGGATCGTAGCGGAACTGGGTGCGGATGCGATGCATCAGATCGGCCGCGCCTGCGAGGATTCCCGTCCCCGGCGCAAAGCTGTCTGCCGCGTAGGCGCTGACGGGACGCAGCACCGGCACCAGCGGACTGGCAAAGACATAGCCGACGGGCGAGGACGGCCCGAGGCTGGTTGCCTCGAACGCGATGTCGCGAATGCTTTCCCAGGACGGGCTCGACGCATCGCGTGCCGGCGGCCGGCGCGACACCGAGACGCGCGAGCGCGAGTCGATGCGCAGATTGCGATGCGCGGCTTCGATCGTCACGCTCTCGGTTTGCGTCCCGAAGAAATCGCGCCGCACATTGCGCTCGGCCGGGCGCGGATGGATCTCGACATTGTGCGACACCAGCTCCTGGCCGCCGCCGCTTCTCGGCTGCAGCCGCAGCGTGCAGCGCGCGAAGCTGACGGGATGCTCGTACTCGTAGGTGGTGACGTGACGGATGTCGTAGATCACGCCAGCCCCGTCAGCTTTTCCGGCCGGCTGGCATTGGGACCGTGCGGGAAGTAGTGCTGCCCGATCGCGTCGGCGAGGCTGAGCAGGTCCTGCTCCAGCGCGAACAGGGTCTTGACCTCGAGCTTCTCGGCCTCCGCGGTCGCGAGCATCGCCTGCAAGGCCACCGCGAGCCGCTGCGGCTTCTCAATCAGGCCGTGCTCCTTGAGACTCGGCAGCGCGGCGATGTGCTCGTTCAGCGTCGTCACCTGGAACGCCACGGAGCGCGGATTGTAGGGATCGAGCACGGCGAGGTCGCGCACCGGGGCCAGGATCGGCGCCAGCAGATAGCGCGAGCGATAGGTGATCTGGCAGTCGACCAACGTCAGCAGGATGTCGAGATCCTCGTCGCCCGCCTCGTCATAGGCGAACTGGCGCGTGAAGCGCGTGGTGTTGATGGCGCGCTCGGTGCGGCGTCCGATATCGAGGAAACGCCAGCCCGCGGCGCGGTTCATGTTCTCCTGCACGAGGCCCGCGAAGCTGGCCAGCTCCTGCAAGGTCAGTTCGGCCGCGCTCACGACGCTGTCGTCGTCCTCGACCCCGTAAGCCAGGCGCTCGGCCATTTCGGTGATGACCTGCCATGCGTCCGGCGACAATCGCTCGCGCAGGGAGGTCGCGGTGCGCTGCGCCGCGCGCACCAGCGACAGCGCTGAGCCGAGACGCGCCTCGCTCTGCAACGCCTCGGCCGTGATCCGCCCGGCGGAGGCGCGCGAGGTCTGCGAGATCGCGCCCCACGCCACCAGCAGGCGCTGGATGCGTTCGGCCGATTGCACCGAAGCCGCGGTGCCCTTGTTGGGCCCGCTCGGCGAGCCCAAGGCGCGCACGAGGCGCAGCGTCGCCTCGGCGCGTTCGAGGTAGCGGCCGAGCCAGAACAGATTGTCGGCGGCACGGCTCGGCAGCACGCCGGCAATACGGCGGATGCGCACCTTGTCGGTCGCCGGCAGCAGCGTCGCGGTCGGGACCTGCTTGTCCGAGACGACCCAGACGTCGGCGGCGCGGGCGCCGTCGCCCATCGACACGGCGCGCGCGTCCGGCTGCTCGGCGATGCGGCAGAAGCCACCGGGCATGATGGCCCAGCCGTCGGGCGTGGCGGCTGCGAACACGCGCAGCACGAAGGGGCGCGGCGTGAGCTGCCCCTGTTCCCACACCGGCATGGTCGAGAGCCGCACCACCTCCTGGCCGACATAGTCCATGCCGCGCGCTGTGATGGCATCGA
>JAEYTQ010000498.1 GCA_023433965.1 Pseudomonadota bacterium
ATGCCGGACATCGTGAAATTCTATCTCGGCGAGGAGCCGATCCTGAAGAACGTGCCGACCTGGTGTTGCCGAGAACCGAAGGACCTCGCCTACGTGCTGGACAACTTAAGCGAGCTCGTCGTCAAGGAAGTGCACGGCTCCGGCGGCTACGGCATGCTGATCGGCCCCGCCGCGACCAAAGCGACGATCGAAGCGTTCCGCGACAAGCTCAAGCGCGAGCCGGAAGGCTTCATCGCGCAGCCGACGCTGGCGCTCTCGACCTGCCCGACCTGCACCGCATCCGGCCTCGCGCCGCGCCATGTCGATCTCAGGCCCTTCGTGCTCACCGGTAGCAAGAGCACCACCATCGTGCCCGGCGGGCTCACCCGCGTCGCGCTGAAGGAAGGCTCGCTGGTGGTGAATTCGAGCCAGGGCGGCGGCACCAAAGACACCTGGATCCTGGACGAGTAGAGAGATGCTGTCGCGCACCGCCGAAAACCTCTACTGGCTCGCCCGCTACGTCGAACGGGCCGAATATCTCGCGCGCACCATCGATGCGACGCTGCGCGTCACCGCGCTTCCCGCCGCCTATATCGGCAAGACCAACGAATGGGATTCGGCGCTGCTCACCGCCGGCGTCGCCGCCAGCTTCTATCAGGCCTATGAGGAAGCCAACGAGCACAATGTCGTCGAGTATCTCTCGTTCTCGCAGAACAACCCGTCCTCGATCCGGAACTGCATCGAGGCGGCGCGGCTGAACTCGCGCTCGGTGCGCACCGCGCTCACCAGCGAGATGTGGGACACCATCAACTCGGCCTGGATCGAGCTGCAGGCGGTCTGGAGCAAGGGCACATCGACGCGAGAGGATCTCGCCAAATTCCTGCGCTTCGTGCAGGAGACCTCGCTGCGCTTCGACGGCTCCGCCTACCGGACCATGCTGCGCAACGACGCCTATTGGTTCTCGCGGATGGGCGTGCACCTCGAGCGCGCCGACAACACCGCGCGCATTCTCGACGTGAAATATCATGTGCTGCTGCCCGAGGAGGAGCACGTCGGCGGCCCGCTCGACTTCTATCAGTGGAGCTCGATCCTGCGCTCGGTCTCGGCGCTGACCGCCTATCACTGGGTCTATCGCGAGACGCTGAAGCCGTGGCTGATCGCGGATCTCCTGATCCTCAACGACACGCTGCCGCGCTCGCTGGCGAGTTGCTACGGCAACCTCGTACGCAACCTCGACCAGATCGGCGTCGCCTATGGCCGCCAGGGCCCGGCCCAGCGCCACGCCCGTGGCATCCGCAACCGGCTGGAACACAGCAACATGAACGACATTTTCCAGCATGGCGTGCATGAATTCATTCAGGAATTCATCACGGACAATTCCAGGCTGGGCGAAATCATCACGAAGCAGTATTTGATCTGATCCACGCTGTCGTTCCGGGATGGTCCGAAGGGCCAGACCCGAAACCTCGAGATTCCGGGCTCGGTCCTGCGGACTGCCCCGGAATGACGGAATCAAACCACCATGCGCCTGCGAATCCTGCACACCACGACCTATCGCTACGAGCCGCCGGCCAGCAGCGTGATCCAGATCCTGCGCATGACGCCGGGCAGCCATGATGGGCAATACGTCGCGGAATGGCAGATCGACGTCTCCACCGACACCAAGCTCGACATGCATGAGGACGCGTTCGGCAACGTCACCCATGTGCTGTCCTGCGGGCCGGTCGGCGACATCCAGATCACCGCCGAAGGGCTGATCGAAACCAACGACACCGGCGGCGTGCTGCGCGGCGCCGACGAGCGTTTCCCGGCCGGCATGTTCTTGCGCACCACCGACCTCACCTCCGTCAATCCGGCGATGACCGCGGTCGCGCGCCAGCTGCGCAGCGAAGCCGGCAGCGACACGCTCGGCTTTCTGCACACGCTGATGACGGAGATCGGCGATCACATGACGTTCGACGAGGACCCCACCCACAGCGGAACGTCTGCGACCGAGGCGTTCGGGCTCAAGCGCGGGGTCTGCCAGGACTACGCGCACATCTTCATTGCCTGCGCCCGTGCCGGCGGCGTGCCGGCGCGCTTCGTCTCCGGCCATTTCCTCCGCGCCGACGGCATGATGCATCAGGACGCCGGCCATGCCTGGGCGGAGGCCTACGTGCCCGATCTCGGCTGGGTCGGCTTCGATCCTGCCAACAGCATCTGCGCCACCGATGCCCATGTCCGCGTCGCGATCGGGCTCGACTATCTCGGCGCGGCCCCGGTGCGCGGCACACGCTATGGCGGCGGCACGGAGACGCTGGACGTGACCGTGAAGGTCGAGCAGGCCGGTCGCGGCGGGCCGTCGCAATCGCAATCCCAGCGGCAGGGCTAGGCGCGACCGTCCTGATACGTGGGTCGTGCTACACTTGCGGGGATCAGACCTGCCCCCCGCGAGGTACCCATGGCAACCGTGAAACTGCTTTCGGACGATGAACTCTCTCCTGAAGCGCGCGCCGTCTTCGACGACATCCGCAAGGTGCGGAAATCGGACTTCGTCAACAATTTCTGGCGCGCGCTGGCGCATGATCCGAAGACGCTGCGGCGGACCTGGGAGAGCATCAAGGAGGTGATGGCTCCCGGCGCGCTCGATCCAAAGGTCAAGGAAATGCTCTATGTCGCGGTGTCGATCGCGCATGGCTGCAGCTACTGCATCCACTCCCACACCGCGGCTGCACGGGCCAAGGGCATGACCGAGGCCGAGTATGGCGAGCTGCTCGCGATCGTCGGCATGGCCGCGGAGACGAACCGGCTGGTCACCGCGCTCGGCGTGCCGGTCGATGCGGCGTTTCTGGTGGATGCGGCGGATTGAGGTCACAGCAGCGCAGCTCGCCCGTCATTCCGGCGCGCGCGTAGCGCGAACCCGGAATCCATTCATTCACCAACTCTGCGGTCCAATGGATTCCGGGCTCGCGACTTCGTTGCGCCCCGGAATGACAGCCTTCCCCCGCGGGAATCGGGGGTTTCATGCCTCCCTGAAATTGGCTAGAAATTCCGCGCAAACGCGTTCGGGGACTGGAAATGACCTATTGCTGCGGAATCCTGGTTCGGGACGGTCTGGTGATGATCGCCGACACCCGCACCAATGCCGGCCTCGACAACGTCTCGACCTTCCGCAAGCTGCACATCTTCTCCAAGCCGGGCGAGCGCATCATGGCGATCGCCAGCGCCGGCAATCTCGCCATCAGCCAGTCGGTGCTCTCGACGCTGACCGAGGGGCTCGAAGACCCCAACACGGGTGAGATCGAGACACTGATGAACGCGCCGACCATGTTCCAGGCCGCCCAGCGCATCGGCCGGGCCATCCGTGCCGTGCACGCGACGGAAGGCCCTGCGCTGAAATCCGAGGACGTGTCCTTCGACGTCTCTTTCCTGTTCGGCGGCCAGATCAAGGGCGCGCGCATGCGCCTGTTCATGGTCTACACCGCCGGCAATTTCATCGAGTGCACCACCGACACGCCCTACTTGCAGATCGGCGAGCACAAATACGGCAAGCCGGTGCTCGACCGTGCCATGCATTACGACGTCGAGCTCTACGAGGCGCTGAAGACCGGCCTGATCTCGATGGACTCGACGATGCGGTCCAATCTCGGCGTTGGCCTGCCGATCGACGTGCTGGTGGTGCGGAACGATGCCTGCGAGGCCGATCTCAACCATCGCATCGAGGCCGGCGAGCCCTATTTCCACGACCTGCGCTCGCGCTGGTCGGCGGCGCTGCGCGCGGCGCACCAGAACATCCCGCGCCCGCCCTACAAGAACGAAAAAGAACCCAAAACCTGACAGCTCAAGAGAAAAGGCAGGAAACGATGAGTGAAGCAAAGAAGATCGCCCTGGTGACGGGCGCCGGCACCGGCGTCGGCCGCGCGGCCTCGCTGGCGCTGATGAACACCGGCTTCACCGT
>JAEYTQ010000611.1 GCA_023433965.1 Pseudomonadota bacterium
CAGCAACGCGAGACCGTCATGACCAACCCCGACATTCCCGCCGGCTTCGAGCCGCATTTCCGCAAAGCGCCGCTCACCGATCCCTGGGAGCCGCTCTATTCGAAGAAGACCGAGAAGGGCGTCACCATTGGATTGCGGCTGGCGACGCCGCACACCAATTCACGCGGGCTGATCCATGGCGGCCTGATCGCTGCGCTGGCCGATGCCGCGATGGGCTATAGCTGCGCCCAGGCGACGGGCTGGACGACGTCCCTCGTCACGATCTCGATGTCGATCGACTATGCCGGTGCCGCCGAAACCGGCCAATGGCTCGCGGTCGAGGGCGAGGCGATCAAGACCGGGAGCACGATCTGTTTTGCGCAGTGCCTGGTCAAGGCCGACGACGCCGTGATCGCGCGGGCGAGCGGGACGTTCCGCGTGGTGCCGAAGAAAGGCTGAAGCCCAACTCTCTCCGTCGTCATGCCCGGGCTTGACCCGGGGCATCCACGTCTTTGGCACTACATGCGTGGAGGCGCGTGGATGGCCGGGACAAGCCCGGCCATGACGGAGAAAGATTACCCAAACCTCCACCCCGCCGTTTCCACAACGAGATCGATGAAGGCGCGCACCTTGGCCGAGAGCAGGCGCGAGGTCGGATAGACGATGTGGATCGGCAGCGCCGGCTGTTCGTATGCGGCGAGCACGATCTTCAGTCGGCCGCGCCTCAAGCCCTCGGCGGCCTGATAGGCCAGCACGCGCGTCACGCCCCCGCCGGCCTCGGCATATTGCAGCGCCGCGTCGGCGCTGTTGCTGGTGAAGCGCGGGGTCGGTGTCACCTCGATGTCGCGGCCATCGCGCCGGAAGCGCCATTCGGACCAGGGGCCGAACTGGATGGTCTGGTGCTCGAGCAAGGCCTCAGGCGTCCTCGGCTCGCCGTGGCGCTTGAGGTAGCCGGGCGTGGCCACCACGATCCGCCGCATCTCGCCGACCTGGCGCGCCACCAGCGAGGAATCGGCGAGATGGCCGATCCGCACCGCGGCGTCGACCGCGTCCTCCACGAGGTTGACGAGGTGGTCGGACAACCTGAGCTCGGCGGCGACCTCCGGATAGCGCTTGAGATAGGCGGTCATGACCGGCCCGACATGGAGCCGGCCGAAGCCGACCGGCGCCGACACCACGAGGCGCCCGCTCGGCCGGGTGCGTTCCTGCCGCGCCGAGCCGTCGGCCTCCTCGACATCGGCGAGGATGCGCCGCGCGCGCTCCAGATAGCGCGTGCCGACGTCCGTCAGCGTCACCTGCCGGGTGGTTCGCTGCAGCAGCCGCGCGCCGAGATGCTCCTCCAGCGCGGCGATCAGTCGCGTCACCGCCGAGGGGGACAGGCGGAGCCTGCGCGCTGCCGGCGCAAAGCCGCGCAGATCGGCGACGGTGACGAAGACGTGCATGGCTTCGAGCCGGTCCATGAGTATTATTGCATATACCGCAATGATGAAGTGTCAATTGGTTAGATTGTTCTGAACGGAGAAAGTGCCATCTTGAGCAGCGAAGACGCAGCAATGCGCCGGAATCTCAGGAGACGTTCCGATGACCGCTACCAACACCTATGCGAGCGACGTCGCCTTCTCGCCCACCGTGAAGGCGATCCAGGCGCGCAAGGGCTCGCGCGAGGCCTATGCGCGCAGCGAGCAGCGCGGCTGGCGCACCGAGGTCGATGATAACCTTGCCGCCTTTCTCGCCGACGCCAACAGCATCTACTTTGCAACGGCCGCAGCGGACGGCCAGCCCTATATCCAGCACCGCGGCGGCCCGAAGGGTTTTCTCAAGGTGCTCGACAAGCAGACGCTGGCCTTTGCCGACTATGCCGGCAACCAGCAGTTCATCACGCAAGGCAACCTTGCGGAGAATGCCAAGGCCTACATCTTCGTGATGGACTACGCCCATCGCCGCCGGGTGAAGATCTGGGGCGAGGCGCGCGTGGTCGAGGACGACGAGGCACTGACCGCGTCGTTGATGCCGAAAGGCTACCGGGCGCGGCCCGAGCAGGTCATCCTGTTCAAGATCGCGGCCTGGGATACCAACTGCCCGCAACATATCCCGCAGAAGTTCGACGCCGGCGATGTCGCGGCGGCGCTGGCGGCGCGGGACCAGCGGATCGCGGAGCTGGAAGCGGAGGTGGCGGCGCTGAAGGGGGAGAAGGCGGATTAGCGCCCTTCTTCGCCTGTCCCCCGTATCGCGATGTGCCCGCGAAGGCGGGCATCCAGTACGCCGCAGCGTCTCGGTTCGAGCAGAGGCGTCTCTAGGATACTGGATCGTCCGCCTTCGCGGACGATGACAGCCGAGTCTAAGGAGGCCGCCTCAGACCCTAAGTCACATTCGCGCTTTCGTGCTGGAAGCCGAGATAGCTCGCGGCCACGCGCTCGTTCGCCGCAATGTCGCTCGCCTTGCCGCTGAGCACGAACTCGCCGAGCTCCATGACGTAGGCTTGGTCCGCGATCTTCAGCGCGGCCTGTGCGTTTTGCTCGACCAGCAGCACGGAGACGCCGGCAGCGCGGAGCTCGGTGACGATGCGGAAGATGTCGGCGACGATGATCGGGGCGAGGCCGAGGCTCGGCTCGTCCAGCATCAACAGCTTCGGCTCGCCCATCAGCGCGCGGCCCATCGCGAGCATCTGCTGCTCGCCGCCGGAGAGCGTGCCGGCGAGTTGCTTGCGCCGCTCCTTGAGCCGCGGAAACAGCGCATAGACCCGCTCGATCGAGGCTTTGGCCTTGCTACGCTCGATGCGGAAGGCGCCCAGTTCGAGATTGTCCTCGACATTCATGGTCACGAACAATTCGCGGTGCTCGGGCACGAGGCCCAGTCCCATCGCGACGCGGTCCTCGATATCGAGACGGGCGAGATCCTGGCCGGCAAAGACGACGCGGCCCTTCAGCGGCAGGATGCCCATGATGGCCGAGAGCAGCGTGGTCTTGCCGGCGCCGTTGGCGCCGACGATGGTGACGATCTGGTTGGCGCCGACCTCGAGCGAGACCGAGCGCACGGCCTCGACCTTGCCATAGGCGACATGCGCGTCGGTGACGGACAACAGCGTGCTCATGCCGCCACTCCGAGATAGGCCTTGATCACTTCGGGATTGGTCTTGATCGTGGCCGGCGTGCCTTCGGCGATCTTGGTGCCGAAATCGAGCACCACGATGCGGTCGGCGAGGTTCATGACGAACCCCATGTCGTGCTCGACCAGCAGCACGCTCATGCCGCCGTCGCGCAGATCGCGCAGCAGCGTTGCAAGGCGCTGCTTCTCCATGTGGCGCAGGCCCGCGGCCGGCTCGTCGAGCAGCAGCAGCATCGGATCGACGCAGAGCGCCCGCGCGATCTCGACGATGCGCTGCTGGCCGAGCGAGAGGCTGCCGGCGAGCTGGTGCATCTGCTCGGTCAGGCCGACGCGCTCGATCTGGCGGGCGGCTTCCGCGAGCAGCCTGGCCTCGTCGGCGCGATCGAGCCGCAGCATCGAGGACACCGGCCCGGAATGGCCGCGCAGATGCGCGCCGATCGCGACGTTCTCCAGCACGGTCATGTCGGGCACCAGCTTGACGTGCTGGAAGGTCCTGCTGATGCCGAGCTTCACGATCTCCTGCGGCGGTGCGTTGTCGACCTTCCTGCCGAGCACCGAGATCGAGCCTGCGGTCGCCGACAGCACGCCGGTGATCAGGTTGAAGGTCGTGCTCTTGCCGGCGCCGTTCGGGCCGATCAGCGCGACGATCTCGCGGGCGTGGACGTCGAAGGAGACGTTGTTGACCGCGACCACGCCGCCGAACTGCTTTCGCGCCTTGTCGACCTGGAGCAGGACGCCGGCCTCGGCGGGGGCGCGGGCACGATGCTCCAGCTTCAGCGAGGTGTCCGGCTTCTTGCCGCCGGTCCGCTCGGGCAGGAACGACATCACCCAAGGCCAGAGGCCGCCCGGCGCGAGCTGCAGCAGGGCCACCAGCATGATGCCGAACACGATGGTCTCGACCTGGCCGGAGCCGGGCAGGAGCAGCGGCAGATAGCTTTGCAGCACCTCTTTCAGGATCACGACGATCGCCGCGCCGAGGACGCCGCCCCAGA